>JAIOSI010000293.1 GCA_021107695.1 bacterium | reverse complement strand
GGTCTGGCTCTGGCGGTGGCACTGTTCCTCTTCGCCCGCTCAGGATTAAAGATTGGACGCTGGGAGGGCGCGTTCCTCCTGCTGGCGTACCTCGGTTTTATTGTCTATACGGTTGTTTAAGTTTAACCTTAAAGGGAGATTTTGATGAAATACCTTCCTATTGCTCTTTTTATGCTGCTCATGGTTGGTGGAGCTTCTGCCCAGTCCTGGACAATTGAGACCGTGGACTTCGAGGGCGATATGGGGTTTCATACCGACTTCGAGTTTGACTCCAACTACCACGCCCACGTTATCTACGAGGCCTACGAAGACCACGACCTCAAGTACGCCCTTCGCGATGGTTCCGCCTGGCAGGTTGAGGTAATCCCGTCGGGCAACGACTGGCCCTGGTACACCGCTCTGGCGGTGGATTTCTCCAACAAGCCCCACATCAGCTACATGGACAATCAGGAGGACGAGCTGAAGTACGTTCATCATAACGGCAGCAGCTGGGTTGTTCAAACCGTTGATGATGCTCACGCTGTCGGTTACTTCTGCGATATCGCCGTGGACACCAGCGACAATCCTCATATCGCCTACTACGACTTCTCCAATGACAATCTGCACCATGCCTGGTGGGACGGCTCGTCGTGGAATCTGGAGATAGTGGACGATGATGGCGAGGTGGGGCGTCGTCCGGCGATTCGGATTGACGACGATAACCACATCCACATCGCCTACAACGACTATGAGAATGGCACGCTGAAGTACGCCTTCCACAACGGCTCTTCCTGGTCGGTGAGTACCGTTTACTCTCAGTCAGGGCAGGATGTCGGTATGATGCCAGCCATGGCTCTGGACTCCAGCAATCGCCCCCACATCACCCATTACGACGGTTTTTACCTCTACTACACCAAGTACAACGGGTCAAGCTGGACGACGGTTAACTTTCCAAGCGGCAACGCCCAGGGACGATACTCCTCCATTGTGCTAGATTCCGCCGACCATCCCCACATCTCCTTTGGCGATTCATCGTCAGGCTACCTGATGTATCGCCATCACGACGGATCGGACTGGAGCGTCTCGGTGGTGGATACCGTCTACGATGTTCACATGTTCAACAACATCGACCTCGATGCTGGCGAGAATCCTCACATTGCCTACTACAACACCGACAACTCGATTGAAGACCTCAAGTTCGCCTGGTACAGCCATTCCGCCGTGGAGTCCGTTGACCTCTTCGCGAATGCCAGGGACGAAGGCGTGTTGTTCAGTTGGTCTATCGTTGGTGATGTTCCGGCGAGTGTCAGCGTCCTCCGTACACTGACCCAAAATGACACACTGACCCCAAATGGGTCAGTTGACCTGAGCGGTGAACTGGCTGGCTCGGCGACAAGCTGGCTCGATGTCTTCGCCGAGGCGGGCATGGAATACGCTTATTACCTTGAGGTTACGGAGCTTGACGGTACGGTCAGCCGCTTCGGACCTTCTGAAGTCGTTGTTCAGGGAGCGGTGAGCGAGCTAGCTCTGAGCGATCCGTATCCCAACCCGGCAGCTGACAGACTGACCATCAACTACACGCTGACCCAAAATGCTACGGTGGAGTTGAATATTTACGACCTCTCCGGTCGCTTGGTCGAGACCCTGGTCAGCGGCAACCAAACCGCCGGACGACATTCGGTCAGCTGGGATAGCTCACCGGCAGCAACGGGAGTTTATCTGCTTTGCCTTGAAACAGCAGGCGAGGCAATTACCAAGAGAGCGGTGATTAGCCGATAGCAACAACTTGTAGGGGTACGGCATGCCGTACCTTTATCATAGATCAACAGAGGGCGGACACACAGATCCGCCTCTACCAACGTATTCTGAACAAATACGAGATTTTACGTAGGGGCAGCTCCCTGTGGCAGCCCTCTTAACATCTAAAAAGGGCGGACACACAGGTCCGCCCCTACAATCGTGGTGCATACGTATCCCCTCTCCCCTTTGGGGAGAGGGCTAGGGTGATGGGTTAAACCTCTGGCAATTTTGCGGGCCGACCTAAAGGTCGGCCCCTACAAACATCATAATCGTATTTTGGCAGCGACCAACGGGAGCGGTAACCTACATCGAGGTGTTCTGGTGCGAAGCACCAGTCTTGTGATGCAACGCACCGCGTTACCTAGAAGAAGGACTCTACTGCTTCTACGGCGAGGTTCAGCTTGTGCTGGAAGTCTTTCTCGGCGTGAATGACCTTCAGGCTGTTGTGTCCCACCCAGGCGTTGCGGATGCGCTCGTCGAGGGAGACAGCCTCTTCAGCGGTTTCGTAGCGATGAACGTTGGACTCGGTTTCGTAGGCTTCTGGTACACCGTCGGCGGCGGTGATCAGGTGAATCACCCCATCGTAGCGATTGAGCAGGTTCTTGGTCTCTTCACCGCTGACCTTCTCGACGATACCCGGCGAGTAGGCGTTATTGTCGAGCAGCCCCCGGTCGCAGATGATTATCGTGTTGCGCATCTCGCCCTCCGCCGTCAGGCGATGGGAGTCCTCCATCATCATCTGCGAGGTGATGACGGCTTTCTGAAAGTGATAGGACAGGGTTTTATCGTTGAGCGGAAATCCGTGGGAGAGCAGCATCGTTGCCATCTCAGGAATGACAACGAGGTTGTAACGCTCGCTCAGGGTGGTCTTTAGATGCTCGATGGTTGTGCTTTTTCCGGCGCAGGGTCCACCGGTGATAACCAGAGTACGGATCATCGTTCTTACTCCTTAAAGTGAGTGAAGAGGGGGCGGGGTAGCTCTTGACGAATGCCGTTGTCGTTGATAAACCAGCAGCTCCCGTCCGGCTCCGTCGTTCTGCCGATGGGGATTAGCGCGTGGAAGTCTCGCTCCAGTCCGGCAGGGGCAGTAATCAGCAGGCGGAAGTCCTCGCCTCCGCCCAGAGCCAGATCGAGCGGAGCCAGCTCCATTGCCTCGGCAGCGGAGATCAGCGGTTCCGGTAATGGAAGGCGGTTCTCCTCGATGAGTATCCCGACCTCGGATGCTTCGGCAAGAAGCTCCAGCTGTTCGGTGAGCGAGTCCGAGGTGTCGGCGGCTGTTGTCAGCCGACCGTCCCGCCAGAGGCGTTGTCCTAGATCCAGCTCAATTTGCG
>JAIOSI010000215.1 GCA_021107695.1 bacterium | reverse complement strand
GCAGCCTCCGCCATCGAGGCTACGGCACCAACGAACTCCTCGCATTCCGGATAGTAGTAAACGTCAAAATGCTCCGTGGCGAGGATGCTCCAGTGCAGCTCCTGATCGCGGACTTTGTTCCGCCCGAAGGAGCCGTACTGCGCGGAGGCGGTTCCGACCAACAGGAGCAGCAGCGTAAAAACGCCGATAATAATTTTTCTAAAGGACATGGTTTTCCCTTGAGGGGATTCAGTGTCAGCAGTTGAGATTGTTGCGAGGTACAGGATACGGTTGATTGCGGTTTTGTAGGGACGAACCTTGTGTTCGTCCTTTGTGATTTTGCCCCTCACCCTAACCCTCTCCCCAAAGGGGAGAGAGGACAAAGGTAAGCGACTAACGGGAGCGGCAACGCAGTGCGTTGCATCACAGAGCCGACCTTCGGTCGGAATACCTAAAGAATATTCAAAAATGCGCTGGTAGGGGCGGATCCGTGTGTCCGCCCGACCTTTGCTATGGCTAAAAGAGAGGCGAGTGTGTGCAGCTTCAAGCTTGTGGTGCAGCGCACTGCGCTGCTTAAGGAACGATTATCCGGTATTCCGGCTTCTCGTGGGGTTCCAGGGAGGTGCGGGTCTCTTTGGTAAGCTCGCGGATGAGCTGATTAAAGACCTGCATCAGCTCGGAGTACGATGGCGTTACCGCCACCGTGGCAGCGTCAACCTCAGAGCGCAGGTTGGCTTCACGCTTCCAGATTAGCTCGCCGCTCTTGCCGTCGTAGCCCTTCAGGGTGATCTCCAGCACGTAAACCTGAGTCTGGTCGCGACTGTAGGCATCGGTGGAGCGTCCAATCAGCATCGAGGGGCTGGTCTCCTCGCCAGCATCGTAGGCACTGGAGAGCCGCTCGGTATAGTCCATTCCGCCGTAGCGGTAAAAGTTGACCGTTCCGGTAACCACCAGGTCGGCGGGAAGCCGCTCTGCCAGGTTGGTCAGGTCAGCAATCCGCAGCTCATCGAACTCCTCGATCTCGGCAATGTCCTCAAGGATGGTTTCCGGCGGAACGATGTTGAAGCTCGGGTGGGAATCGATCGCCTTGCGTAGTTCCTGAGCGGTCAGCTCGCCAAAACCCCACTCGCCGTCGTACTCGAAGTCGAGGAGGGCGATGGTGGAGTGAACCGCCGGGTCAAGCTCACTCTCGGCGGAGGCGTAGATGATGACCTCGCTGCCCGGGCGACAGCCGACCATCAACAGGGTCATTACCAATGCAAGCACAAGGAGAACCGTTTTATTCAACATTTTCGTCCTCCTCACCTGTATCTTTAGCGGGTTCTTCATCTTCTTCTTCGGTGGGGTAAAGCTCCGGATTGGCGCGGCGGAACGCCAGCAGGTTGTCTCGATAGAAGTCCTCGTTGGGAGCGGCAGCCACAGCAGCCTGATACAGCTCCCCCGCCTGGGTCGGCTCACCGAGAACCTCACTGGCAACGGCGAGGTTGTTGAGTAGTCCGGCATCACCGGGAGCCAGTTCCAGTGCCTTCTCCCAGCGTTGGCGTGCCTCCTCCCAGAGTCCCTGCTTGGCACTGCGGAAGGCGAAGCCGCGATAGTCCTCTACCGAGGCGCGCTGTCGACAGCCCAGTCCCGCTATAAGGAGGAGCAGCAGACTGCCAACAATAAGGAGTGTACGAAGAGGGTTACTCTTGCTCATTTTCCTCTGTCTTTCTATTCAGGCGCAACTGGCTGACCGGAACTTCCTGACGGTTGCCGTCGCGAAGCTGGAGAATTACTGTACCCTTAAGGGTGTTTGCTTTCTTTACGAAACCGCTGCCGCCGGACTTCAGCTCAACCTGCTCGCCCCGTTCGGGCATCCACTGCTGCACCTCGGTATAGAGGTCGTTCTCGTGGGAGAGGCAGCACATCAGCCTTCCGCAGAGTCCGGAGATACGAGCGGGATTGAGAACCAGATCCTGCTGCTTTGCCATCTTGATGGTAACCGGCGTGAACTCCTTCATCCAGGAGGCGCAGCACAGCTCCCGTCCGCAGGAGGCGTAACCACCGAGTCGGCTTGCCTCGTCGCGCACTCCCACCTGACGCATCTGGACCCGCACGCCAAGCTCCCGCGCCAGAATCGCTACCAGGCGGCGATAGTCCACCCGCTCCGGAGTGGTGAAGATGACGGTAACCAGGTCGCCCTCGACGGCGGCGGAGACCCCGACCAGCTTGAGCGGCAGCTTCTCCAGATTCTCGTTGAAGAGCCGCCGGGTCTCGTCTTCTAACTCCGCAGCACGGGACATCGCCTCCAGGTCGGACTTGCCAACCCGGTGCAGCACCCGGCAGGGGAGGTGATATTTCGACTGCTCCCGAATGTTGAAATCCGCTCGCACCACCTCGGCGAAACGCTGGGCATCGGCAAACTCCACCCGATAATACTGCCCGGCGTGGAGGTCGGCATCCTGACAGCAACCGACCAGCCGTACCCGCTCCTCCCGGAGACGAAGCTCGACATACCGCCGCTGACAATCGGAACAGCTTTTTTCTGAATTGATCATAAAGCCTTCCTGCCCGTTGAGCAGTGTAGGTTTTCCATTGAATGGGGGCGTATGCAATACGCCCCTACAGTCAGGCGCAGGCAATCAAAGGTGAATCAAGCAAAAGTCCTGATTTGCGAACAAGGCTCTCTACTTACTATTTACTACGTGGACGGCTGAGGGTAAGTTCGCCCAGAATCGTCTCCGCCGTGAGTCGGACGTTGGTGTTGGCGTTGAGGAACGCTCCGGCTCTGTTTAGCTCCTGAACCGCTTTAGCGAGCCAGCCATCCGTCGGCACAGTGGCAAACTCCACCCCTGCCAGACGGGTCAGCTCCTCAAACAGCTCCCGGGTGGCCTCCCGCTTACCCATCTCGCCAGCGGCGGTATAGACTCCAACCAGATCACCCTGCTTCAGCTTATTCCAAATCTCCTGAGCAGTGCTGTGGAGGTCGTCATCGCCCAGCAAAGCCCGGGCGCGGGAGAGCGAACCTTCGGCGCGAGCGGCAGCGGAACGAGCCAGCTCCTCTTCTGTCCCCTCGGCGACAAGTAGCTCACAGAGCAGGCTTTGGCTCAGTCCGTTACAGCGCAGCAGCTGGCAGCGGGAGATAATCGTTGGCAGGAGGGAATCAAGAGCCTCGGTGGTCAGCAGCATGATTGAGGCAGCTGGCGGAGCCTCCAGCGTTTTCAAGAGAGCATTCTGCGCCTCCGTGGTCATCCGTTCGGCACGGGGAATCAGGGCGATCTTGCGCCTGCCCTCCCGGGGCGAATGAGCCAGGGTGGAGTTGAGTCGCCGGATCTCTTCGATCTTCAGGCTCGCGCCATCCACAGGCAGAGAGATGAAGTCGGCGTAGTTGCCATGTTCAAAGCGTTTGCAGGCTCCACAGTTTCCGCAGCCGCTGCCATTTTCACAGGCAAGCGCGCGGG
>JAIOSI010000144.1 GCA_021107695.1 bacterium | reverse complement strand
CGACCCCTGCACCCACGCCAAGGTCATCGAGTACATGAACGACCTGGTGACCACGGTTACCAGCCAGGACAGCCTCTTCATCTTCACCACGGACCACGGTGGCGGTAACTCTACGGGCAACGACTCCTACCTGAACCTCTGGAATGGCGAGCAACTGCGCGATGATGAGTTCGCCGATGAGCTGGATGACATCTCCTTTGCCCAGTGCATAATCACAATGGAGCAGTGCTACTCCGGCGGCTTTATTGATGATGTGGCGGCTATTGACGGCGTGGTGATCTCCACCGCCGCCAACGCCAACGAGTACTCCTGGGCAATGCCCCCGGACTACGTTTACGACACCTACGTTTATCACTGGACCGCTGCCGTGGCTGGCAACGAACCCGGTTGGCCCCACGGCATGGGTGGAGCCGCTGTGGATGCCGACACCGACGACGACGGTTTCGTAACCGCCCGTGAGGCATTTGTTTATGCCGAAGCAGAGGATCAGGACAATGAGCATCCTCAGTACCTCGATGTCTCCGGTATCGGCGAGTCGATCAGCCTCTGGGGCGGCGGACTCGACGGTCCCTACGTCAAGATGAACTCCTACACCGTTGATGGCGACAACGGCGATTCTCTGCTTGACCCCGGTGAAGGGGCTGACATCAGTGTTACCCTGGAGAACATCGGTACCGAAAATGCCACCAACGTCGTCGGCAACCTCTCCTCCAGTGATTCCGACATCACCGTCAACACCGGAACGGTCAACTGGGGAACTATTGCCTCTGGTGCAACGGCTGTTTCACCGACGGACTTCCGCATCACTGTCGGCTCCGGAGCCGGAAACCCTGAACGCTATTCTCTCGACCTCCACATCACCGGTGATGGCGGCATTGACAAGAACTACGTCCTCAGCCTGACCGTGGGCAACCAGTGGGGCTTTGTTGACGACATCGAGGGCGGCGAGAACGGTTGGACTCACTCCGGCACCGCCGACCAATGGCACATTGAGTCCGCCCGCTACCACAGTGCTGACAACTCCTGGAAGTGCGGTGGCAACGGCACCGGCGACCATGCCGACAACATGAACTGCACTCTGGATTCGCCCCTGGTGTTGATTGGTACAACCAGTCCAACCCTGGACTTCTGGACCTGGTACGAACTGGAGAGCAGCTACGATTACTGCTACCTCAAGTTCGATGGCGATACCCTGGCGACCTTCAACGGCAACGCCACGAGCTGGGCTGAGCGCAGCTACGACCTCGCCAGCTATGCCGGAGCTGTGGGCAACTTCCAGTTCCACTTCACCTCCGACGGGTCTCAGGTTCGCGAAGGCTTCTACTTCGACGACTTCAACCTCCAGCCGGTGAGCGGTGGCTCCGCTGTTGAGCTAGTCGGCTTCTCGGTCAACGGTAACGAAGACGGCGTAATGTTAAGCTGGAAGCTCGATAATCCAGAGACTGCCGCCGCCTTCGATCTCTACCGTCAGGACGGCGTGCTGGTGGACAGCATGGTCATCGGCAACGGCGACCGCGATTCCGGTACTCCGCTCAATGCCGCTCCGCTGACTGGTGGACGCAGCGAGTACAGCTTCCTCGATGCCAACGTGGCGGACGGCGGCGACTACCTCTACTATCTAAAGGCGACCGATGTTGAGGGCAGCGGCTACCTCTTCGGTCCGGTGGAGCTGCACTACACCACCGAGCGAGAACTGGCTCTTAGTCTGGAGAACGCCTATCCCAACCCGACAGCGGGCGAGGTCGCTCTCAGCTTCTCTCTGGCAGCGGACAATCAGGCGGTAAGCCTTGCCGTTTACGACCTCTCCGGTCGTCTCGTCGAGACTATCCTCGAAAACACCCTCTCCGCCGGACGCTACACCGTCCACTGGGATGCGTCCGCCAATCCGGCTGGCGTGTACTTCTATCGACTCAGCACCGACGAAGAGAGTCTGACCCACCGTCTGGTTATCAGCCGTTAAGCAACCAGGCAAGCACAGAACATAAACGCAGGGGCGTATTCAATACGCCCCTTTTGACAACACAGCAACGAAATCGTTAAACAATACAAGGTTTATGTAGGGGCGAAGCTTGTCTTCGCCCTTCTAAAATATCAGGGAAGAACGACAATAGTTTGCTTCTTCAGACAACGCGAGGGGTCAATGTAGGGCGGGCATTGCCTTATCGGCTAAAATGCCCGCCGCAAAATTGTCATAGGTCAAGGTATTTTAGTGATGTATTGTAGTTTGCGGGCCGACCTAAAGGTCGGCCCCTACGTAAATCTTGTGGTTGCTCTGCCTCTTCTTCCTCTCCCCTTTAGGGGGAAGGTTGGGGTGAGGGTCAATAACGACAAAGGGTGGAAACCAATCTTAGGCTCGCCCCCGCAACCTGGAGCGGCGATATTGTACGTCTCGCGGGGGGTCAATGTAGGGCGGGCATTGCCTTATCGACTAAAATGCCCGCCGCAAAATTGCTCATGGGTCAGGATTAGCCCCTCACACCAGAGGGAACAGCATATACGTATATATCTGCCCTGTCGTAATATCACAAAGGGACACGGTATGCCGTGTCCCTGCTGCAATTATCCTCTGATAGTCTCGCTCTTTAATATCCCCTCAGCAACGGCTCATAGCTTGCTGGTTACGGCGTTCTCGAAGATGTCGTCGCTTCCGTCCAGCCCTGGGTCAACCTCAGCCTGATACTTCTGCCGGGCTTCTTCTACCTGAGCGTAAAAGAGGGAGAGAACCATCCCGCTCTCCCGCGCCTGAGACAGCATGTCCGCATCGGCATTGGCGATCAGCTCATCAATCAGCTTCTCAGCCAGAGCTTTGGCATCGTCCGGGGTGCTAATAGCCACAGTTGGTGTTCCTCCATCATCAGTACTTGTAACAAGTTGCGCCATAATTGCGATGTATTCAGAAACACCACAACGATCGTTCTCAACAAGAGCAATATAGCCTGACAAATGGTAAAGGTCAAGGGGTCGGTGAACCGTCAGGCTGCCTCTTGCTCCGCCGGGTGAAGAGTCGTCGGAAGAAACCCGCCAGCCTGCCAAAGAGTCCCCGTGAGTTCGGACCGACATCGTTTACCGCTCGGTAGATGAAGATTATTGCCAACCCCAGGAAGATGAGGTTGGGCAGCCACATCGCCAGCCAGGGACTAACGGCTCCAGAGTCTCCCAGTGCCTCACCGCCGACCAGACCAATCCAGTAGAAGAGGAAGAAGCCGATGCTGGTTACAAAGCCGATGCCCTTGCCGGAGCGGCGGATCATCACGCCCAGCGGTGAACCAACCAGGAGAAAGGCAATACAGGCAAAGGATATCGAGAACTTCTTGGCTATCTCCAAGGTGTAGCGATTGGATTCACTCTCCAGTGTACGCTGTCGGGTTGCCAGATAACGCTCCTCGCGGGCGGCGATCTCTACCGGGGTCAGGGTCTCTTCGTTGGGCGGAGCAATCTGCGGCAGAAACACATCGGCAGGGATTACATCTCCTCCCCCCTCCGCTGGCTTGACCGGCGGCGAAGAACCCGCCTCGCTGACGATCACTCCTTCGGGTGGTGAACCGGAAAAGCCGAATCCACTGGTAGAGTTTGGCTCAGGCGGAACCTCTTCCGCAACCTCTTCGGAGTAACCTACCGGGGCATCACGGGCATCGCCCAGCTCCGGCAGACTCAGCTCCTCCTCGTCAAAGATCGACTATCGCTCGTTAAAATCCAGACCGTGCAGGGGATTTGCCTGAGAATCAGGGCTGTACTCCCGCCGCTCCACCGGTTCGCGAATACCACCGAGGCGACGCACCTCCTCCACCGTATAGCCACCAATCGCCAGCTTGAGCAGCTGAAGCTGTTCGTGCCGCTGCGGTGCTTCCAGTCCCGCCGCCAGGTACTCCTTGCGAATCTCGGCGACCTTGTAGAGCAGGTGGGCTTCGAGAAGGTACTCGTTAACCTTCTCGGTCATCATCGCCACGTTCATCTCCCGATCCGAGCGCATCTCCCGCTCCTCCCGTGCCAGCTCGGTATTGGCGTTGATCTCTACCACGTAGTTATCGAAGGCGATGGTCTGGAAGCTGTCGCCGCTGCCCGGCTTAATATGAATCTCACCGTCGGAGAGATCGAGGCGAATCACCCCGCCCTCACCGGTCTCCAGATGCCCGTAATCCGCGCTGATGTACTTCTCCAGCCGACCACCACGGGGGATGTTGATCTTCACCCCGGTCAGCGTCATGTTCTGGTCGTCCATCTCGTCTATGTAGATGACATAGCCGGGGAAGTCGGTAATGAAAACCCCGGGACGCAGGCTGATGTCCGGGCGTTTGTTTTGAATATCGAAGAGGAGATTCTTGAAGCGATGGTTCGCCTCGGGCAGTACCTGGTCGTTGAAGAAGTACATCCCCACGGCAAAGACGATGGACAGCACCAGACCGGGCATCAGCAGGGATAGAAAGCTGGTTCCCGTCGCCTTCATCGCCGTGATCTCGGAATCCGACGAAAGCCGCCCGAACGCCATCAACGCCCCGACCATCAACGCCATCGGCATGTCGTAGGCAATCACCGCTGGCAGGTAGAGGAGGAAAAGCTCCAGAGCGAACTTCCCCGGCACCCCCTTGGTGAGGATCAGCTCCATCATCTTGAAGACCTGACCCAGCAGCAGCACCAGCGTTGCCACGAGGAGGGCGAACAAAAACGGCCCGATATGCTCGCGCAGAATGTACCGATACAAACGCCAGGGCAGGTGGAGTCTCTTCATTTGCGGGACTATAGCATTCTCAGATGATTCCAGCAAGCAGGTGGCTATCTGCGGAAAATTGCCTCCGCTCCCTTGACGGCAACCACAATTGGGTATATATTCCGAGTGTAACTGGAGCTGGTGTAATTGAGCTTTTCGTGAAGCTAAGGGGAGACAACAATGCGCAGGCTGACAGGATTACTCTTGATTCTCATCGTGATGGTTGGTGTGGTTGAGGCAGCACCTGAGTGGCATATTGAGACCGTGGACTCGGTGCCAGGTGATAGTATTGACGGCTACAATTCGCTGACACTGGACTCGACGGATAGACCCCACATCACGTATTTTCTTGCCTCCGATGCCCTCAGGTACGCCCGCTTGGACGGCTCCGCCTGGCAGACAGAGACTGTGGATTCGGAGGGATGGGCGGCTGGAGATTCTTCTCTAGCTCTGGATTCTTCAGAGAACCCGCACATCTCATACCAAGAGGGTGAAAATGGCGACCTCAGGTACGCCCGCTGGGACGGCTCCGCCTGGCAGACAGAGACTGTGGATTCGGAGGAATGGGTGAGTGCTTACAATTCCCTGGCTCTGGACACGGCTGACAGACCCCACATCTCGTATCGTGATAGCACCAATCTCGACCTCAAGTATGCCCACTGGGATGGCTCCGCCTGGCAGGTAGAGACCGTGGACTCGGAGGGATATATGGGTCTG
>JAIOSI010000220.1 GCA_021107695.1 bacterium | reverse complement strand
AGCCGGACATCGGGAGGTGGTGCTGACCGGAGTGCATCTCGGCTACTGGGGCAAGGAGTTCGGTCAGACATTGAGCGACCTGTTGAGGGAGCTGCTCACCGTTCCCGGGCTGGGGCGGATTCGCCTCTCCTCGATGGAGCCACAGGAGCTGACCAACGAGCTGCTGACCCTCATCGCCGGGAGTGAAGGACGGATGGCACCGCACCTTCATGTTCCGCTTCAGTCCGGCTCCAACGCTGTTCTCCACGCCATGCGCCGGGGCTATCGCTTAGAACAGGCGATGGAGCGGATGGCAGCGGCACGGCGGCTGATCCCCAACCTCGGTCTGGGACTCGATGTTCTCACCAGCTTCCCCGGCGAGACCAAGGCGGACTTCAACGCCACCCTCCACGCCGCGCGGGAGTGCGGGGCCAGCTATCTCCACGTCTTTTCTTACTCCCCCCGCCCGGGAACTCCCGCCGCCGATTACCCGGGTCAGCTCTCCCCAGAGGTGAAGAAGGAGCGGTCGAGGCTTGCCCGTCGGCTCTCTCGCCAGCTGGCAATGGAATACGCCCAAACCCAAGTGGGTAAGGAACTCTCCGTCCTGGTGGAGCGGCATCGAGCGGCTTCGGGCAGGCTCCTCGGCGTTGCGGGGAACTACCTGCGCTGCGAGCTGCTTAACCTCCCCGACGACCAGGCGGGCAGATTGATAACAACGCGGGTTATTGAACCGCTCAACGAACCAGTCCACGGCCCGGCAAAGGTTCTCTGCCGACAGCTTTAGAAGCTTATTTTATCCACTCTATCTGAACAAAAAAGACCGCAAAAGCGGTCTTTTCTCGTTCTATCTGACACCTATCGTCAGCTTATTGAGGGATTGCGCCAAGCTGATGCATCAGTCCAAGGGCGTTCGTCGTCTGCCATTCGGCGACGACCTTACCGTCTTTAATCTCTCTGATGAAATGCCCGGTGCCGATCACTCGCTTGCCCGTTGCCGGCACACCGTAGAACTCACCGCTGTGAGTCATGGCGTTTGTGTACTCCACAGCCACCTGAGCGCCCTCGGCAATCACCCGGGTAAAGTCCATATCCATGTCCGTCATGGCGGCGCACAGCACGCCCCGCATAAAGCCAATGTACTGCTCCTTGCCGATAGGATCGCCACCATCGCCAACGTAGGTAAAGTCGTCGGAAATTAGTTCATCAACCTTATCCCACTCGCCGTTCATGATCGCCCGTGACAGGTTCAAGGCTACTTCTTTGTTCGCTTCCAGGTTCGCCATAGCTTCCTCCTGCGCTACGCAGTTTTCGCACACTTCGGTACAATCTTCTCCGGCTTCATCGCCGCAGCTTATCAAGACTCCGGTCGCTATCACGACCACCAGAGTCAGTAAAGCAAGTCGTAGAAACTTCATCGGTTACCTTTCTGTTACAGGGATGGGTTTGTAAGAACATCCGGTGTTAGTTTTTTTGTTACACGATCAGGGGGCTTTACACGAGCAATGGTCAAAATTGTTCGCCCGTTCACGGCATCTGTTCGGCAATAAGGAGATTTGTTCTTCTTATGATAGAGAACAGTCTGTGAAGTCAGCGAATCAATCCAATTCAAAGATTGTTCGCCTACGAACTTCTTGTATGGTAAAGCATTCCTTTGGGGTTGTCAAGGGAAAAAGAGAAAAATTTTACCCTTCTCCGAATTCTCGGTACCGCTCCAGTTGATAGCCCTGCTGCCCTGGCTTTGATATTGTAGGGACGGACATAAATGTCGATCCGTTAATTGCGCAAATGGCTCCTCAGCGTCATTAGTCCCGGAGCGAATTCATCTCGCTTAGTGTGCTTGTGAGAACTCTTCTCATTATGATACACTATCCTTTCAGATGATTTTCCTGACTACGCAGCAATCACAGAAACAGGAGGATGTCGTGGCAAGGTTCATAGGTTTGACGGTCAAGCAAGCTGGTGGACTTGATTCACCGGCGGATCCGAAGTTTGGAAGAGCGGGAGCTTTTCTGGTCGTTGATATTGAAAAGATGGAGGTAGTAGCCAAGCTCAGGAACACCGCGATTGAAGCCGCTCATGGAGCCGGAACCGGTGCGGCGGCACTGATGAACGACAACAAGGTAGAGGCCGTTATCTCCGGGGCGTTTGGTCCAAAAGCCTCGCAGGCACTGGAAGGCTTTGGCATTGAGATGTGGCTGACTCCCGATGGGCTAACCGTTAAAGAGGTGTTGGATAAATTTTCCGCTGGTTCACTTAAACAGATGAACTCCTGAGAGGAGACCGATGCGTCTGGCAATTGCCAGTGGCAAGGGAGGCACGGGCAAAACCCTCATCGCTACCAGCCTGGCACGGCTCTGGGCTGATCAGGGCAGGGCTGTCTCGTACGCCGATGCCGATGCCGATGAACCCAACGGTCATCTGTTGCTGAACCCGACTATTACCCGTGAAGATCGCTTTTCGGTAAAAGTCCCGGTGCTGAAGGAAAAAAAGTGTGCTGGTCATGGAAAATGCCAGGATATTTGTGCCTTCAACGCGATCCTTTCCCTGAAAGACAGTGTTCTTGTGTTCAACGAGCTGTGCCACGGATGCGGAGCCTGTCTGCTGGCTTGTCCTGATAACGCGCTCATCGAACGGGATCGTGAAATCGGAACCATTTCTCAGGGTATGGCAGATGAGGTCAAGTTCTACGGCGGACGACTCGATGTTGGCGAAGCGAGGGTTACTCCTCTAATTGCCGGAGTCGTGGATGCCGCGCTTGATAACGCTTCGGACGAGGAGCTTATAATCATCGATTCTCCTCCCGGAACATCGTGTTCGACAATGGCAGCGATTGAGCAGGCTGACCTGCTGTTGCTGGTTACCGAGCCAACGCCCTTTGGAATGCACGACCTGAAATTGGCCATCGAGCTGGGGCGCGCGCTCAACAAGAGACTGGCGGCGGTAATTAACCGCTCCGATTTAGGTGATAACACAACAAAAGAGCTGTTGGAAAAAGAGTCTGTTCCTCTGCTGGCAGAGATACCATTCGACCGCGCGGTGGCAGAATCATATGCCGCTTCACGGCTGCCGGTCAGCACCTGCGCGGACTTTAGAGAAAGGCTGATGCTTCTGTCCGAAGAATTGGATATCATCACGAGAGGAGCATCAAAGTGAAAGAAATCGTAGTGTTAAGCGGTAAAGGGGGGACTGGAAAAACCTCTTTGACGGCATCTTTCGCTCTGCTTGCCGAGCAAAAGGTCTCCCTGGGAGACTGCGATGTCGAGGCGGCAAACCTCGCCCTGTTGATTACGGGTAACGACACCAGCGAAGAGTCCTTCGTCGCTGGTCAAACGGCGTTTGTGAACAGTGAAGCATGTACCGCCTGCGGTGCTTGTGTGGAGGTATGTCGCTACGCGGCAATCATACTCCCCGCTGACGCCAACGCGGCGATTGTGGATGACATTCCCTGCGAGGGCTGCCGGGCGTGCAGCGTGGTCTGTCCGACCGACGCTATATCTTTCAGTGATGTCCGTGTCGGAACAATCTTTCAGCGTAAAACAGCGGTCGGACCGATGATTCACGCGGAGCTTGGAATCGCCCAGGACAATTCGGGCAAGCTGGTTGCCCGGGTTCGCAAGGATACGCGCTCGCGGGCTGAAGCCAGGGGCATTGAGCTTGCAATTCTGGATGGTCCTCCGGGTATCGGGTGTCCTGTCCATGCCGCGATCACCGGGGTTAGCCTGGTGGTGGCGGTAACGGAGGCCTCGTCATCGGGGCTGCACGACCTGGAACGCCTGCTTGAGCTTTGCGGACACTTTAACGCCAAAGCCGTTATTATCATCAACAAATATGACCTTTGCGTTGAGGTTACCGAAAAGATCGAAAGGCTGGCAGAGGAACTCAACATTCGCATTGTCGGGAAGATACCCTTCGACGAGAATATCCCCCGGGCGTTGGCAAGAAGAGAGGCTCCCATCGTCATTCCCCTGATCAGGGAAACTATCCAGCAAACCTGGAATGATATTAAGCAAGAGCTGGGAATAGCCTGGACTCCGATTTTCTAAAATATCCCTTGCCAGCTTCGCTGGTTTGTAGTAACCTGTGGTTGGCGGGGTTTCTGCCGTTCACGTAAGCAGGGCTTTATTAAAGAACCAACACTTTATTTGACGGGACCCGAAAGTGGGCCTGGTCGCCAGCGGGATTGCGGCGCGAGCTGTTCTTCCACCCATCGGCTTCCTGACCCCACGGCACCCACCTGGTGCGTCGGTTCTGGAATGGCAACACTTACGGCTCGGCGGTACCCTGCCAAAACTCCCCCTCTCTGAGGGGGAGTTATTGGTAAGAGCATAGATAGCGTCTAAAGTACCTGTAGGGACGAACCTTGTCTTCGCCCTGTGCTGTTTGAGTACCCGTAGGGGCGACCTAAAGGTCGGCCCCTACGTTTAACACCTGACCGTATTCCGGGCGATCACAAGAATCGCTCCTACGACATTAAAACAACCAGACGCATACCCCCTCTCCCCTTTGGGGAGAGGGCTGGGGTGAGGGGCTATTTTCAAACGTATGACAAATATGGCGGGGTTATTGCGCAGCCCCCCTTCCCGACCTTCACCCCACTGGGGGGAAGGAGAAACTGCTGGAATCTCTGTAGGGGCGAATCTTGTATTCGCCCTTTGTTAAATACGAATGGTTTTCTGACCGAAGGTCAGCTTTGTGGTGCAGCGCACTGCGCTGCTAGAAGTAATGTATCTTCAGGTAGTTCTGCAAATCCGTCGCCAGCTTGAGGGTGATGCCCTTCACCTCGGTCAGCTCCTCGACGCTGGCTTTTCTGATCTTCTTCAGCGAGCCGAAGGCATCGAGGAGGGCGCGGCGTTTCTTTGGACCGATACCGGGGATGCGCTCCAGCACCGATTGTAGTCCGTCGCTACGCCGGAGCTGCCGATGAAAGCGCAGTCCGAAGCGATGAGCTTCATCACGTACCCGCTGAACTAGGTGCAGTGCCGATGAGTCCTCCCCCAGCCGGATTGGGGTTGAGCGACCGGGGAGGTAGAGCAGCTCCTCTTTCTTGGCGATGCCAACCACGGGGAAGGCTCCGCCGAGGTCGTCCTCTTCGAGTGCCTTGACTACCGCGCCGAGCTGCCCCTTGCCACCATCGACAATCACCAGATCGGGGAGCCTCCCCTGCGCCGCCAGCTTTGGATAGCGGCGATGCACCAGCTCTGCCAGCATGGCGAAGTCGTCGGGTCCCGGGGTCTTCAGCTTGTAATGGCGATAGCCCGCCTTGTGCGGTCGCCCGTTGCGAAAAGAGACCAGGGAGGCGACGGGATGCTCCGCACCGAGGTTGGAGATGTCCATGCCCTCTATCAGCGTCGGAACATCCTCCAGCCCCAGCCGTTTGGCAAGCTCGATTGATGCCTCTGCCTGCCCCCGCTTTGCCAGAGCGGCGATCAGCTCGTCCTCCAGACTCTTGCGGGCGTTGCGCTCTGCCATCTCCAGCAGGCGACGCTTCGACCCCCGCTGAGGAATGTCGAGATGAACCTTCGCCGGATTCCGCTTCCGCTCTCCGCTGTCGCTCGGTGAAAAACGCAGTCGGCTCTTGGTACTCTCGGTTACGCCACCTCTGGAACGCAGGGCGGTAAGCAGCAGTTCGAGATTCTCTTTGTCCTCTGGTTCCGAGGGCAGGAGAATCCGCCGGGGAATCCAGTCGGCTCCGGTGTAGTAACCGTTGATGAAGGCGAAGAGGATGATTCCGTCGGTTTCTTCGGGTGCGGCTTCGAGGCGAAAATGCTCATCGGCGAGGAGATAGCCCTCGCGGATTTTCAGCAGTTCGATCACGGTCTCTCCGCGACGACGAGCCAGACCGAGAACGTCAAGGTCTTCCCGCCCCTCGCTGATGACATGCTGCTGGGTAACCAGGGCATCGATGGAGCGGAGCATATCCCGATAGCGGGCGGCGGATTCGTACTCCCGTCGCTGGGCTGCCTCACGCATGGAGCGTTGGAGTTTGTCGGTGGCATCACCCCGGCGACCGAGGAGGAAGTCCTTCGCCGCCTTGACATAGGAGCCGTAGGTCGCCCGGCTGACCTTCCCCACGCAGGGAGCGCAGCAGTGGTCGAGGTGATTGCGCAGGCAGGGCTGCCAGTCCGGCGTCGGCTCTGTCCCGCCCTGTTCCTCCCAAACGTGAACCTCTCGCTTGCAGACCCGAAGCTGAAATAGCTGCTGGAGGGTGCGGATTGTTCGCCGCACCGCCTTGGCACTGGTGAAGGGACCGAAGTAGGCACTGCGCTTCTCGGTGGTGTCCCGGGTAAAAATGGCGCGGGGGAACTCGTCCTCCAGGGTGAGCCGGATGTACGGGTAGCGTTTGTCGTCTTTGAGGTTAACGTTGTAGCGGGGCTTGTGGAGCTTGATTAGCGAGGATTCGAGGAGCAGAGCCTCCACCGGATTGG
>JAIOSI010000137.1 GCA_021107695.1 bacterium | reverse complement strand
TCATCGGTCTGGGTATCGACTACGCCATTCACCAGATCGCAGCCTACAACGAGGCGCGCGCCGAGGGACACAATGTTGAGGAGTCCATTAAACAGGGGCTCCAGCGTTGCGGACGGGGGATAGTTACCGGTGCGCTGACAACATCCGCCGCCTTCCTGGTCCTGATGTTCACCTCGATGGACGGCATTCAGGATATGGGCTTCGTCTCTGGGGTCTCCATCCTGCTGGCTCTGGTGGCGATGATGTTACTCCTGCCTGCTCTGCTGGCGATTCGAGACCTTCGACGCACGAAGCGAGCCGAGAAGCGGGGGCGGGAGGTCAAACGCCCCCGGGGCGTTACCGTGGAGTTCGGAGTGCTGCGCGGCGTGGGGCGGCTCATCGAACGACGCCCCTACATCTTCTCCGTGGCGGGACTCCTGGTAGCCGGAGGAATGCTGCTGGTGGTCTCCAACAAAACCGAGTTCGACTACAACCTCTACAACGTGGAACCGAAGGGGCTGGAATCCATCGAGCTGGCCCACCTGATTGAGGATGAGTTCGATGTTTCGCCGGATCAGTCCCTGATCATCACCGACAGCGTCGAGCGCAGCCGTGAAATCTACGACAAGCTGAAGAACAAGGGCTATGTGGGCGATGTTGACACCATTTCCCGCTACCTGCCCACCATCGAGGAGCAGGAGAGACGTTCCCCGGTGCTGGCGGCAATCGTTGAAGATGTACGGGCATGGGAAGAGCCGGAGGGCTTTACAACGGAACAGGTCATTGTTCTGGCTGATGAACTGGAGCGGCTCCAGGACAACCTGCTGGAGATGCGTACCCTCGCCGAGCTTGGTGTCCGCACGAAGCTGCAACGACGGCTGGAGGAGCTGACCGGCTATCACGCCGAGGTGCAGCCCCTCAACGAGCTTGCTGAGGCATTACGCGAAACCCCGGAATCAGCGGCTGCTCTGCTGGTCGATTTCCAGCGGCTCTTCTACGAGGAACGTCAGGAGTGGCTCCTCGGTTCAGCGGGAACTCCCGGCTTCGCCAACTCGGCGACTGTCTCCGAGGACGACCTCACCGAAAACATCATCGCCCGTTACCTGAGCCACTCCGGCGAGAAGTATCTGGTTACTATCCTGCCGCGCTTCGATCTGTGGTCCGATGAATCCCGGCTCCGTACCTTCTCCGAGGGGGTCATTGCCGCCGAGCCGGAGAGCGTCGGCTTCAGTCAGCTCTTCATTGCGATAATTGAGTTGATAGGCGAGGAAGGTCAGCTGGCTACCCTGCTCGCCCTGGGGGTTATCTTCGTACTGCTGCTGGTGGACTTCCGCAAGCTGCACACCTCCCTGCTCGCCCTGGTTCCCTTGGTGTCCGGCGGGTTGATTATGCTGGGGGTGATGGCTCTGCTTGGCGAGAAGCTCAACTACATCAACGTTATGGCACTGCCGCTGATTCTGGGGATAGGTATAGACGACAGTGTTCACATCATCCACCGCTACCGCCACGAACGCCGCCTGAACGGCGATGGACTGATTATGGGACGCACCCTCTCCCGGACTGGGCGGGCGGTATTCCTGACCAGCCTGACCACGGGCATCGGCTTTGGCTCGTTGATGTTCTCGCGGATGCAGGGTCTGGCAAGCATGGGCATCGCCCTCTCTCTGGGTGTTCTTGCCTGCTTCCTGACCAGCACCCTCTTCCTGCCAGCACTGCTGAAAACTTTTGAACGCTGGGGACTGAAGATATAATCCAGATATTCACAACTTCCTCCCCCTCTCCCCTCTGGGGAGGGAACTCGTCCCACGGGCTGGGGTGAGGGGCTTAAGAAGAATATTCTGTAAACTCCCAACCCAAGAGAACAAGGAGTAGCTATGCGTTACCTGACCCTGATCCTCGCTCTGCTGCTGCTGACCACCGTCGCAGCCGAACTGACCGGAAAAGAGATTCTGGAGAAGATAGACGCTGTCTTTACCGTGGACAGCATGTGGAGTGGCTCCACGCAGACAATCACCACGCCGGAGGGCGAAACCCGCAGCTTCACCATGGAGAGCATGGCGCGGGACGGCAATCGGCAGCAGCTCACCCGCTACCTGACACCACAGAGCGTGGCAGGCACCGCCTTCCTCATACTCGACTACGGCAACGACATCTGGACATACTTCCCAGATACCGACCGCACCCGGCAGCTGGCTGCCAACGCCCAAAATCGCTCGGTGATGGGTTCTAACCTGAGCTACGAGGACATGGCATCCGAGGCCGACTACGCGGAGAACTACTCCGCCGAGGTGCTGCGGCAGGAAGAGTACGCCGGAGCCGACTGTTACGTCCTCAAGCTAATCCCCCTTAAATCCAGCAGCTCGTACTCGAAGATGGTTCTCTGGGTGGATGAGGGAACCTGGGTTACGCTGCGTTGCGACTACTACGACAAGGGGGGAGAGCTGCTCAAGCGGATGCGCATCCGCGACATCCGTTACATCGACGGCACCCCCACTCCCTTCTACTACGAGATGGAGGGGTTGCAGGACGGCTCGATGACCGAAATCACGATGAGCAAGGTACGCTACGATATGAATCTGCCGGAGAGCCTCTTCACCACCGCCAATCTAAGCCGATGAACAGGAGGATGACATGAAGCGGATATTTTCCCTTGTCCTTGTATGTCTGGTTTTCCTGCCAGCAGGTCTGTTCGCCGATGACGACCTGCCGCCTATCTTCGCCGAGGGTGAGGGCGGAGGTTCCACCGACGAGGAGTTTGACCTGCTGACCCTCTTCGGTGAAGGGCTGACCTTCGTCGGCAAGCTGGACATCTGGGCGCGCTACTACGACACCGATGACAATGAGTTCGGTAACTACAACGAGGGGCGTTTTCTGGTAACCTCGCGCTCCGGCAATACCAAGCTGGAGCTGCTGGGGATTATCAACGCCTACGGTGGCTACGATGCTCAGTTCAGCCCCGACGAGTTCGACTGGCGGCTGGACCGGGCAAACGTGAGCTGGTTTACCGACTGGTTGTAGCTACGTCTGGGGCGACAGAGGCTCGCCTTCGGCTCCGGCTATATGTTCAACCCCAGCGACCTCTTCGTCCAGCCCAGTATGCTTGACCCAACGCAGGATGACCCCAGCAGCGACGCCCTGCTGACCACCTTCTTCCTCGGTCAGCTCTCCGGCGTAAACCTGATCGCCGTGCCGGGGCGCGAGATTGCCGACGGCAGCTACGGTCTGCGACTCTACACCAATCTGGGCGGCTTTGACCTTGCCGGAAGCTACTACCACCGAGGAGCCTACGCCAACGATCTCGATGCTCACTTCATCGGCTTCTCTGCCACCGGAGAGATTGTCGTTGGCGACTGGGATGGTCCGGGTATCTGGTGTGAGGGCGGACTCGACCTGCCCTACAACCCCGACAGCGACGATGAGGTGGACTCCACCTGGCGAGCCTCCGCCGGAATAAACTACACCTTTACCGAGGATTTTGCCGCCACAGTGGAGTATTACCACGATGAAGCTGGTGGTGAAGAGTTTGTTGATTACGACTGGATGGGAC
>JAIOSI010000184.1 GCA_021107695.1 bacterium | reverse complement strand
CGATGACCGAAGTACGACCTCAGAAAACGCTTGCGGTTCTCCTGGGTAACGTTCGATCGCCCGACGAGGATGTCCCTCTTACTGCACCAGGGTCGCCGGTCGTTGACGAAGTTAAAATGACGGATCCAGTTTAGCTTTAGCAATACGGAGTTGGTGTTGTCGCCCTCGATGGGGCGGCTTTTTACAAAGGAGGGTTCTTGCGGAACAGTGGTTACATCGCCGAATAAAAAACAGACCCGCAGCTGCGGGAGAAAGTAGCGCAAATAGCGGTAGGCATCGAAGAAGTAGGTCTTGGGCTTGATACCGAAGCGGAACTCGCTCAAAGAGCGGCAACCCTCGCCCAGGGAATGCTGCCCCTCCAGCTTATTGTAATAGTCCACCCGGCTGTTCAGGTAGTCTTGATCGTAAGCCTGTGCCGCAGTCAGTTTGTGCGGTAATTTGGTATGGAAGGGTCGGCGCGGCAGCAGTTGCCGGAGGTAGTTGCCTGTGTAGTAGGTGAACTTGGGGTTCATTGTTGGCTTGTGCTGACTGTAATCGTGGTGAGTTGAGGTTATCTACCGACTAAAAACCAGCGGTGATGACAAGGTTGAGCCAGGTTCGGCTATCCGGCTCGTAGTAGCCGGAATCTATCCAGCGTTCCTTACTAAGCGGCATGTGAATCGGTAGCTCCAGCTTGAGGAAGAGCCAGTCGGCAAGGCGGAGGTTCGCCGACGGAGCAAGGCTGATGGTGTAGATGTCATGGGGCATAGCAGCTTCGGTTTCTCCCTTTACGACAAAGCTCCAGGGGCCACTGAAGTAGTTTACGCCGATCAGAACCTCGAACCAGATTGGGTGGCGGTAGGGATCGAAGCGTACACCGCAGTAGCCGCCGAGGCGGAGTTGGTAGTCCCGCAGAGGTGAAAAGTAGCGATAGGAGGCACTTCCGCCAACGTAGAACCATTCGTTGGAGTAGCCGCCCTCCAGGCGCCCGCCGAGGAGACCGTTCTCTCTGAGCAGATTGATTATCTCCAGGTCAAAGCCACCGCGCAGCTCGAAAGCCTCGTTGGTACGGGCAGCAGCAGGCAGCACAAAAACAGCCAACAGCAGGATGACAATGATCAGAGATTTTTGCATAGCTTTAGTTTACCGATACGGAAACCGGGGCGGCTCAGGGAGTCGCCCCATTTATGCTTGAACAAACCCGACTACTCAGCAGCAGACGGCTTCGGGGCGGCGGGTTTACCCTTAACCGCACTGAGGCGGTTCTTGTAGGCTTCGCCCTTACCCATGTCAATGGAGCCGTTGAAGATCGACTTCTCGGCAATGGTAATCTGACCGGTCTCGATATCGCCGATAAACTCAGCGGTCTCCTCGATGATAACCTCCATCGGGGACTTGAGATTGCCGTAAACCTTGCCACCGATAACGCTGCGGCTGGCATCGATTTCGGCCGTGATCTCGGCGGTGCGACCGACGTAGAAGGCATCGCACTTGATGGAGCCTTTGAAGACGCCATCAACGCGCAGGCTGCCTTCGACGGCAATGTTTCCCTCGAAAACGGAGCCTTCACCAACGATGGAGTGGACTCCCGATGAGCCTCTGTCGTACTTCTGTTCCTTTGCCATCTTTCCTCGCTTACGGTGCGGTGTGAAGAGGTGGGGGGTGAATTGAATGCTTTTTGCTTTCTTGTACTATAAACTGGTATTCCATACTACTTGTAAGCAAATCTTCCGGAGCTTCGTTTAGTCGCTGTTGAGATACCTTGATGGCTTCGGAAGACTGGTCTATCCCAATCCAGTATCTATTGAGTTCATGAGCTGCGAGTAACGTTGCTCCAGATCCTGAGAAGCAGTCTAAAACTAAGTCGCCGGGATTGGAAGAAGCATCGACTATCATTTTAAGCATCGTCAGGTTCTTTTCTGTTGGATATGAGGGGTACTGGCTATCTTTGTACTCCCAAATATCCTGTCTTTTCTTACCATCTTTCTCATCGGCATAGATTATTTTTCTAGGCACACCATTGGAAGACCACTCTATCAGTCCATTTTTGTCCAACTTGTCCAAAGTATCGGGACTACTTCTCCAGTGTCTCCCCGGTGGGGGATTTATTCCCCTCCACGCCATTCCCGTGGCACCATTCTTAGTTTCTCCTGGAGCATGTAGCGGAATTGTCGTGTATCTACGACCGTTCTTGTCAAGTTTCTTAAAAAGTCGCTTGATATCTTCGGCAGTAAAACGTTCCTTAGGCTCATTCCAAGTATATTCTTCAGATTTGCTGTAGAAGAGTATCATGTCCTTGATGTTACCGTAGGCTCTTCTTTTGAAGTTCTTTGGATTGCACTTAATCCGTGAAATGTCATTAATGAAATGATCCTGCCCAAATACCTCGTCCATTATTATCTTAACGTAATGCCCTATCTTATAATCAATATGGACATATATTGAGGCATGAGGTGCCATCAATTCACGAAGAAGTACCAACCTTTCTCGTAGAAACTCCAAAAAATCCGCACCCGTTTTAGTATCATTATAAGCAATACTATCAGCCTTGCTGTTACTTATTGTGCTAACTCTGTCTGTACCGATTGTAAAAATATTATTGGTCGAAAAAGGAGGATCAATATACACTAAGTCAACTTTTTGGTTGTGCTTTGCTAAAAGTGTCTTTAGCACGACCAGGTTCTCGCCGTGAATGAGTTTATTAGGTGTGCTATTCCACTCAACATCAAAACCACAACATGGTGTCGTATTGATTATTTCTCGCGGTCTCCTCTTTCCTTTGTATTCAAAACGCATTGCCGTTACTCTCCCAAGAGTTATATTTGATACAAAAACTCTCGAAGCACCAAGGCACTCATGATGATGTATTTGGAGTTATCCGCCGTAACCGCCCTAAACATCCTTGTTTTTCTTGGAATATAAAGTACCCCATCCAGAATGGCAACAGCAACAGCTTTCGTCCCTGTGGTAGATAGAGCGGTTGCGGCATCGAGAATACTTTTATCTTGATTCCCACCGGGTGATGTCAAGAACTTAGCTTCACCGATTACATATTTCCCATTAAAACGTGCAATAAGGTCTAGTCCTTTGTTACCTTTGTAGCCTAGCTCATTTTGTGCGAATTTCAACAACTCAGCATCTCCGCCAGACAACACTGCATTGTCGGTTGACTGACTAAACTCATCCAGAGGAACAGGTTTAATTCCCAAACAACCCTTATCGAGCCACTGACGAAACTTATTCCCCATCTGTCTGTTAGTTTCCTTCGATTCGCTACATTTTTTGTATATTTTATCTAACCCAAGTTCATATAAACGCCCGCATAACCTATTTATTGTCTGGGGATTTCTTTCAATTGCGGACTTATCTTCCCTTAGGTAAGCAACATAGGAATTTTTGATCGGAAATAGATTAAGTTTAAGCAAAGCCTTAATGAGACCAGTATTATCTTTTTTCTCAAACCTATTTTCAACTTCGGTCCAAATACTTTCACTTATTTCCCTGATACCTTCCGGTATTGTTGGATAAACTCGAAACAGCTCGTCTAGATAATTCCTTTGATTAGCAAAATCAACACTAAGCTGTGTCCAGTAGTTCATCAAACAACTCCGAAATAGTCCTTGTTACTCCAGGTAGGGCGTGGGGTCAATCGCCACGTCGTCGCGGCGGAGTTCATAGTGCAGATGCGGTGCGGTGCTGGCTCCGGAGTTTCCGGAAAGAGCGATACGGTCGCCCCGCTCCACCCGCTCACCCAGGCTGACGAAGAGCTTATCGTTATGTCCGTAAATCGTTGAGAATCCACCGGGGTGGACGATGACAACCTTCCAGCCGTAGTACTGGTCTTCGTCGGCATAGACCACAACGCCGGATGCCGTTGCCACCACCGGGTGACCAATGTCGCTGGCGATGTCAACACCCAGGTGGCGATTGTCGCCGGATGCCGTGAAGCCCCGGGTTACCCAACCACGGAGCGGCCAGCCCCGGGGGGTAGAGAGAGCAGTGGACTCTGCCACGGCGGCGGCAAGCTCACCGGTTCGGTCGGTGGGTGAGAAGCCCTCTCCGGGTTCGCTCAGTTCACCATCGGAAAGCTCTTCTCCGGGGATGTACGGCGTGGCGGAGAGCAGGGCGTCCTCAGCCTCGGCGCGTTCGGTGGCGGCGACCTCTTCGCCAAGCATCTGGCGCAACCGACCCTCGATGTCCTCGGCGTAGGCAAGCTCACTCTCCAGCTCGACAACCAGATTCATCTCTTCGTGGAGTCGGGAGTTCTCATCGCGGAGATTGTTCAGCTCGATGAGCTTCAGCTCGTCCATGCCCTGATTGATAATCAAAAAGAGCAGCCCACCGATCAGCACTATGGCAATCGACAGCACCAGATTCCGCTTGAAGGTGGTTACCTGGAATTGTTTCCCCCGCCCCGTTGTGCGGGGAACCACATGCAACTCGAAGAGGACGTTAGACTTACGCTTACTCAAGTCGATTCCTTCTCTTTCACTAATACTGGTTAAATCGGTTAGTCTCGTGAGTGACCGAGGAGACGGCGGTAGAGGCCGTTTAGCTCGTCGGCGGAGTAATATTCGATAACGATGCGCCCACGCTCCGTACTGGTGGGCTTGATGGCGACCTGAGTCCCCAGGTGGCGTTGCAGGTCTTCGGAGAAGAGCCGCAGATCAGCGTTCTGTCCAGCTGATTCAGCGGGAGTGTCCGTAAGCTCAGTCTCCTGAGCAGCTTCGTCTCCCGCGTCAGAGGTGTCTGCCTCCGCGCTGGAGTCAACGAGAGCTGCCGTGGTGATTTCACCCTCTTTGATCAGTGCCGCCAGCTCGCGAACGGTCAGGTTCTTCTCCACCGCCAGGGTGGCGTAGGCGTGAATCCGCGCCGGGTCGTCGATACTCAGCAGCAGTCGCGCCTGTCCTTCGCTGAGGTTGCCCTCGTTGAGGAACTGCAAGACCTCCGCCGGAAGACGCAGCAGCCGCAGGCTGTTGGCGACCTTCTCACGAGAAACCCCCAGGGCGTGTGCCAGCTCCCGCTGGGTCAGGGAGAACTCATCGCGAAGCTGCCTGAGTCCCGCTGCCATCTCGATCGGTCCCAGGTCTTCGCGCTGGAGGTTCTCCAGCAGAGCCAGGGTCAGCGCGCCACTGTCATCAACCTCGCGAACGACAATCGGCACCGTGGTAAAGCCAGCCAGCT
>JAIOSI010000307.1 GCA_021107695.1 bacterium | reverse complement strand
GCCGCATCCTCGGCACCCTGATCAAGTTGGAAAGATATTATGATTAAATGGCAATAGTATGACAAAGGGCGCAGCACGCTGCGCCCCTACGGGTTGGTATTCGGATGATTTCGTAGGGGCAACCCCCCGTGGTTGCCCTGTTTCATATATCATATTACAGAAAAGGGCGAACATAACGTTTACCCCTACAAACCCTTGGGGGATTTGCAATTTCTCAGGGTTTTCCGGGCGAAGGCAATTCATAGAGAATTGCATCGCCCCTACAAGCAACATCTAAATCATACTTTTCGAGCGACCAGCGGGAGCGGCTAAACGCAGGAATGATGGTTCTCTGTCTGTTCCTATAACTGCGGGTCTGTGTCCAGCTTCAAGCTGGTGGTGCAACGCACTGCGCTGCTTTCTCAAACAGCTCCAGATACCGCCTCGCCGAGACCGTCCAGGAGAAATCGCTGCCGAAGGCATTTCGTTGGAGGTTACTCCATATCTCGCTGTTATTGAACGCCTTCAACGCCCGATCAACGGTCTTCAGCAGCTCCTCGGCGGTGTAATCGGTAAAGGAGAAGCCGTTCTCGCCCTCGGTAATTGTGTCGGCAAGCCCCCCCGTCGCCCGAACCAGGGGAATCGTCCCGTATGATAATGCTATGAGCTGCCCCAACCCGCAGGGTTCGTAGCGGCTGGGCATCAGGAAGAGGTCGCTGCCGGCGTAGATCCGCTGCGCCACCGAGGAGTCGTACTTCAGTGCCACGGCACACTTTGTGGGATGCCGCTCCCGCAGCTCCTCGAAGAGCCGATGGTACTTCGCCTGCCCGGTTCCCAGCAGAACGAGCTGCAGCTCTTTGGCGAAGAACCGCTCCGCCGCTTCGGCAAAGATGTCCAGCCCCTTCTGGTCTGCCAGGCGGGTTACGATACCGAAGAGGGGCAGGTCGGCGCGTTCCGGTAAGGCGAACTCCCGCTGGAACTACTTCTTACAGAGAGTCTTGCCGGTCAGGTACTCCGCCGAAAAATTCGCCGGAAGTTCCTCGGCCGTCGCCGGATTCCAGAGCGAATAGTCAATTCCGTTCAGCACACCGTGGAGGTCAGCCTGTCGCCTCGTCAGCACCCCCTCCAGCCCGTAGCCGAACTCGTGGGTCAGAATCTCCTCGGCGTAGCGGCGGCTCACCGTGGTCAGCAGGTCGGCGGCAGTCAGCCCCGCCTTGAGCAGGTTCGCCTTGCCGTAATACTCGATTCCCTCGGCGGTGAAAATACCCTCGCCGAGGCCGATCAGCGGCAGAGCGACCTCCGGCGGGAAGTTGCCCATGTAGGCGAGGTTGTGGATGGTCAGCACCGTGGCGGTCTTCGCGAAGAACGGGTACTCGCCCCGCTTTAGCAGCAGCGGAACCAGAGCGGTCTGCCAGTCGTGGGCGTGGATGATGTCCGGCGGGAAGCCCATCGCCTCCGCCGAGGCAAGAATCGCCTTGCCGAAGAAGATGAATCGGGCGGCGTTGTCGGGATGGTCTTCGCCGTCAAGCTGGTACAGTCCCTCGCGGTCGAAGAAGCGGGGACAGTCCACGAACCAGGCGGTATAGCCCTGCGAGCTGTCTTCGAGCAGGTCGAAGGAGACCCGCTCTCCGCCCAGTTCTACAGAGAGGTCGCTCTTCAACAGGGTCAGCGGCTGCTGCACCTCCTGATAGCGGGGCATGATCAGCCGGGCATCGTGTCCCAGAGCGGTGAACTGTCCGGGCAGCGCGCCAGCGACGTCGGCAAGCCCGCCGGTCTTGGCGTAGGGGACGACCTCACTGGCGGCGAGAAGAATCTTCACGAGGGTTCCTTTCATTAAGGACGGATTCATTCTACGCCGGAACTGAGGGGTAAATCAAGGTGAACGGAATTACAAAGGGCGCAGCGTGCTGCATCCTTTTGTTATGCCACAGAATACCCGTAGGGGCGGGTGTCCACGGTCGCCCATTTGATGAGCGCCGCTCATCTACCACGAGAACTCCAAATCCAAATCGTCTGTTAGATTGCGCAGCGAAACCATCTGCCATCTGTTGATATACACAAGAAGACGCTGGCTGGCGATAGCCCCCCTCCCTTAATCCCTCCCCCCAGTGGGAGGAGGGGGCTATTTATTGAAGGGTGCAGCACGCTGCACCCCTACGGGTTGGTATTCGGATGTTTTTGTAGGGGCAACCCCCCGTGGTTGCCCTGTTTTACATATCACATCACAGAAAAGGGCGAACATAAAGTTCGCCCCTACAAACCCTTGGGGGATTTGCAATTTCTCAGGGGTTTCTGACGGTCGGTCAGTCTTGTGGTGCAGCGCACTGCGCTGCCTTAATCTGCCCCCAGCCTGCCAACGGGCAGTCCGGCTTAGTTGCCCCTAAACGTGGAAGTAGCCGTTTTTCGTCTAGGTTTTTATCCGCGTAAGCATGTGCAGCTTTAAGCTGCCCCTTGAAAAAGGCGATGTCGTTATGCTAGTATTCACCAACGGGTCAGCTGCCCGTTGGGGCGGCTTTTGCTATACCGCGTGTAAAACGCTATCCCCTTTTTTATCAACAAGATACAGAATATGGTAAGGTTTTGATTTTGAGACAAGGGGTTTTAATCCCTTGCCGCAAGGGGCTGAAGTCCCTTGTCCCAGCAAGATACATCCAGCGCAGGTTTTTAGTATTCCGAACTTATAACGATAGACACAACTAACCGGTTTCACCCAGCAAACTCCACCTAAACCAAACAGGAGTGCGCGATGGGTAAGGACATAGGTGTTGGTCGCAAGGCTCGGCAATGTTTCGGCTTCGACGATGTCGCTCTGGTTCCCGGCTCGCTGACAATCAACCCCGAAGAGGTGGACACCACCTGGGAGATCGGCGGCAGGAAGTTCTCCGTGCCGATAGTCGCCTCGGCAATGGACGGCGTGGTTGACGTTAAGTTCGCCATCGCCATGGGCAAGCTCGGCAGCTTCGCCGTGCTGAACCTCGAAGGCGTCCAGACCCGCTTCGACGACCCGGCGGAGGTACTCGACCGCATCGG
>JAIOSI010000050.1 GCA_021107695.1 bacterium | reverse complement strand
TTTGGTTCCAGCAGGAAGTTCTCTTCGGGCAGCTCCGGCAGCTCTTCGGCAAGTACGTCGTAGAGGTCCTGCCGGGTAACGAGGAGGATTCGCTCCAGCGAGGTCAGCAGCAGGGCGCGTTTGAAGGCGGCGCGCAGCAGGCTGTCCTCGCCACCGAAGGTCAACAGCTGTTTGGGACGGCTCCGGGTGGAGAGAGGCCAGAATCGCTGACCGCTACCCCCTGCCATCAGGGCAACAACGGGAAGGCTATCGTGCATACGTTAGAACTCCTTTATTTGGAAGTAATTTCCGCAAAGCCGAGGAACTCCGCCAGACCGCCAGCTCCGTTGAGGGGGATGCCGACCTCCACCCGAACCGAACCGCCGGGTAGCTCCTCTTCGCTCAATATCCGGTAGCCGGGGAGCTTGCCAGAGTCAACGCCCCGCTGGACGACCTCGTTGATATAGACCACGGCGAGGTTGAGTGCCTGAACCGTGGCAGCACGAGCAGCCAGTAGTCTTCCCCGCGCTGAGCCAGCCTGACCGGCACGACCGCTGCCTCCGGCAATCAGCAGACCCCGCTGAAAGTCAAAGCCTGTGGCATCCGCCGGAACGCTTAGCGAACTCCACTCCGGTGTCCGCCGCCATAGCTCATCCCGCTCGGAGAACCGCCAGCGGAGCTGCTCCAGATAGACCAGCTCATCGGTAACGAAGGGCAGACCGCCCTCCGCCCAGAGCAGCACCCGCAGGGTTCCCTCGGAATCAATCGGCGTAATACCGCCGGGGTTTTCTCTGGACAGCAGCAGGAACTCCGGTGAGCCAACCGCCAGTCCGCTTGAGTCCGTCGAGCTGCCCCAGAGCCGCCAGTGGAGGTCTTCGCCGGGGAGACCGAGGAACTCATCCGTCGAATCAGCGGAGTGGTCGTAAACGTAGAGGGCGATGCCATCGCCGGGACGCGGTGTCCACCAGTCAACGGCAAGGGCGACGCTGCGCGCCCAGACCGGAACCGTCAGCTCGTAAACCGCTCCGGCTCCGTGAACGCCACCGAGTAGTCGCGCACCGTCGGCAAAGACAGAGTCGTCCAGCCGCACCATTCCGGTGGAGGAATCAAGATGAGAGGCGGGCATTCCCTCACCAGCGAAACTGGGAAGAGCGAGCAGCAGGACGAGCAATGTGATTGAAATGAGTTTTCGCATAGGTTGACTGTTTCGTTGATGTTGATTCATTGGTTTAAGAGACAAGGGGTTTCAACCCCTTGCGGGAATTGAGATACGCGCAAGCCCCCAAGGGGCTAAAGCCCCTTGCCTTGGTTGCCTGATGCTTACTGTACCTGAATCCACGCGCCGTCGGCGGTGAAGAAATACTCACCGGGCTGGAGCCGCTCCCGGTGGTACTGACCGAAGATTTCCCCCACGGCGTTCAGCGGGTCTTCCTCCAAACTCACAGAGGTGCTTACCAGGGAGAGCCGCTCGTAGATAAGCTGGCGATTGTCGTTCTCATCGTAAACCAGCAGCCCGACGTAAACATCGCCGAAGGCCGCCGGGGTTGGCTCGACCAGCCCGTTCCAGGTCTCGCCAACCAGCCCCTCGTGCTTCAGGTGGCGGATTTCATCGCTGAGGTAGAGGCTGTCCAGATAGGCGGTCAACACCGCCGCCTTGTCCTCATCAAGGTTCTCTATCCCCACCAGCTCTCCGGCGGGTACCGCCGTGCCATCGGCGACCCTGACGTTGGAGACCATCCAGACATCCTCGCCCAGCTCCTCATAGCTGCCCAGTACCTGGTTCTCCAGCATCGTCTTGGCGTCAACCAGCTCGATGTTGACCTCCGGCGCGCAGGCATAGAGCAGCAAAGCTCCAAGAGGGATAATCCAGAGGAGGGCTTTTCTATTCATTGTGATCACCTTAACGATAGCCGTGTTCGATCCGAAAGTCAGGATAGCGTCCCGACCAGGGGCAGGGGCAGCATGATGCTGCACCCAGAGCTGGTGCTGCGCACCAGAAAACCCTTATAAACCTGCGCTGCAAGGTGGTATAAACAGACAAGAGGAACCGATGCGTGTTGTTTTCAGAGATAACCGTGTTCAACTCGAAAGTCAGGATAGCGTCCCGACCAGGGGCAGGGCTGGTGCTGCAATTTAGTTACGTAAGAACCAGTGGGGCCGTGCCGCAGCAGCTCCAGCAGTTCGTCAAGCTGAGGGCTTTCGCCCTCTGCCAGCAGTTCCACCGAGCCATCGGGGCGGTTGGCAACCCAGCCAGTGAGCCCAAGAGACTGCGCCCGTCGCAGCACAAAGTAGCGGAAGCCGACCCCCTGAACCCGACCCCGCACCGTTGCCCGGAAGGCGGACTTCACTATGCCTCCCGCGCCAGCCGAAGGGCCAGCTCCACCGCTTCCTCCGGTGAGCTGGCGTAATGCAGCCGACCTTCGGGGAAGTTTCGCGGCTTTAGCGGTGGCGGAAGCACCTCACGATTTTCATCTCCAAAGCCCCAGCTATTCAGGCTGACCACCGGGCGGTTCAGGTTGAGTGCCAGGGCGATCTCCGACAGCGTACCGTAGCGTCCGTCAATGGCGATCACCGCCTGTCCACTGGCGACGACGAGGGCATTGCGAGCCAGCCCCATGCCGGTGGGAATCACCACGTCGCACCAGGGGTTTGCCTCAGCGTGGTCGTAGCCGATCAAAATGCCGACGGTCTGTCCTCCTGCCGACTTCGCCCCCCGGCAGGCGGCCTCCATTACTCCGCCGTAGCCACCGCAGACCAGCGTTGCCCCGGCTTCGGCGAGCAATCGTCCAACTGCTTCGGCTCGCTCCTTCGTCGCCCTGTCGCAGCTGGAGCCGCCGATAACGCTAATCTGAACCTTTCGCATAGCAACTCCTGCAACAATTTTCAACAAACTCTAACCTCCATTGTAAGGGCAATCTCACCGCTGGTCAAGCGTATCTCTTGGGTGGTCAGCTGGACGAGCTGGTAAAGTTCCTTGACTGCGTCCGCTGACAAACCTAAAATGACTTCTATGAGAGTAGTGAAGTGTCATAACTGTGGCGGCAGGCTTGAAGTGAATGGTGGACTGGGGATCGGCGTGAGCTGTCCGGACTGCCAGTCCACCAGCTACGTCTATGCTCCCGGAAGGGCGATGCCCCACTATTCGCTCGCGGTGGCTCCGCTGAACCCGGTGCAGCTGCTCACCGAGCGTCTCGCCCAGCGGGGGATTCACTGCGCTGTGGAGAAGGTCGAGCTGCTCTCGGTACCGCTCTATCTCTTCCAGACCCGACGCGGGACAAGCTATTGGTCGGCGGCGTATCCTGAACTGCTCGGACGCTTTTTCCAGAAACTTCCCGCCCCGACACGGGGGCTTGCGCCGTACAGCGAATCTCCGTCGAACTACACCGAGGTCGCTCCCTCGGTTCTGCCGGAGAGTGCCTGGAAGCGGCTCAAGCAGAGTGAGGCGATCCACGATGAACAGCAGCAGGTTGCCCTGGTCTCCCTGCCGGTTCATCGGCTTCACTATCGCATTGAAAACATCCGGGGGCAGGCCCTCGCCGTGATTGACCGGGTCTTTATTGAACAACCCGCCCGTCCCGCTGCCACGGGATTGAATCGCCTCCGCCTGATTTACGGCATCGGCACCGGAACGCTGGTTCTGCTGAGTACGGTTCTTCTTGGTGGCTGGGGAGCGGCACTGCTGGGGCTGGGAATCGGTTTCGGCGGGATGGTTGCTCTGGGGCGGGCTTCACGATAAAAGAGCAGCATCAGCAACTTTGGCACACTCAAAGGGTTATGATGAAAAGAGAATCACTATCCCGTCGGCTTGACGAGATGCGTCGGCTGCTGGAAGCGGCCCGCGACCTGAGCGGAGAGCTTGATCCCACCCACCTGCTGGGGCAGTTCTCTCGCCATGCCGCCGCCGCTGTGGATGCCGCCGAAGCCCGCATCTGGCTGAGTCCCGCTCTGCGCCAGCACCAAAAGGACTCCATCATCCCGACCGGGGTTCTGGTCAAAGCGGAGCATTCCGCCTATTTTCAGCCAGTGCTGGAAAAAGGAGAGATGCTCTACTTCTCTCGTAGTACCAGCACGCCGGATTTGCGGAACCTCTTTGACGAGGTTGACCTGACCGTCAAGAACGGTCTGCTGCTGCCGATTCTCGGTGAACTTAATCGAATAATCGGTGTCCTGGCGGTCTTCAATAAGCGGCAAGGACGCTTCGTCAAGCGGGATGCCGAGGTGCTGGGTCAGCTGATCCGCTACGGTGGCATCACCCTGGAGAACGCCCTGGTCTATCGCCGCCAGCAGAGCAGGCTCCAGCTTCAGGAGCGGATTCTGGAGATTGGGCGCGATCTCTTCCGGCGGCTGCGCTCGGACACCGTCAATCTGTCCTCGCTCATCAAGCTCACCGCGCACAACACCTCGGAGCTGCTGAAGGCCGACCGCACCACCGTCTTTCTGATTGACGAGGTCAACGAGGAGCTGTGGAGCATCGTCGCCGAGGGGCTTCCCGGCGGCGGCACGGTGGATAACGAGATTCGTATTCCGGTCAGCAGCGGTCTGGCGGGCTATACCGCCACGACCGGCGAGACCGTCAACATCGCCGATGCCTACAACGATTCCCGCTTCAATCAGGAGGTGGATAAACGGACCGGCTATCAGACGAGATCTGTGCTGGTCTTTCCGTTGCGAGACCACGACGGCAGGGTGATGGGGGTCGTTCAGGTTCTTAACAAACGAGACGGCACCTTCTTTACCTTCGAAGATGAAGAGCTGCTCCGGGTGGTTTCCGGCTATGTCAGCGTGGCACTCTCCAACGCCTCGATGCTGGTGCGGAACCGCCGCCTGGTTCATCGCCAGCAGGTCATTCTGGAGGCGGGGCAGTCCATCGCCCGGATGATGCCCATCGGCGAGCTGATTACCCTCCTCGCCAGCCTGACCAGCGAATTGCTGGAGGCGGATCGTTCCACGGTTTTCATCTTCGATCAAGATACTAAGGAACTGTGGAGTCTGGTCGCCGAGGGAACCGTGGAGATTCGCTTCCCCGCCGATAAGGGAATCGCCGGAGCCGTCGCCCAGAGCGGTAAGCCGCTGAACATTCCCGAAGCCTACGGCGACGAGCGATTCAACCAGAGCATCGATAAGCAGACCGGCTATCGCACCAAGTCCATTCTTGCCCTGCCGATGTTCGATAAACAGGGCGAGCTGCTGGGGGTCTTTCAGGTTCTGAACAAAAAAGCCCCCACCGGTCGGCTGGAGGATTCGCTGCCCTTCAACGACGAGGACGAGACCCTGCTGCGGATGCTTGCCGCTCAGGCGGCGGTCTCCTTCGAGAACAACTACCTCTACGAGCAACGCCGGGAGATGTTCGAGAGCCTGATCGAGACCCTTGCCGGTGCGATTGATGCGCGGGACAAAATCACCTCGAACCACACCCGCAACGTTACCCGTTACGCCACGGCACTGGGGCAGGAGATGGGGCTGGACGATAACGAGCTGGAGGTGCTGCGGGTCTCGGCGATTCTCCACGATGTAGGCAAGATCGGCACGCCGGACAAGATCCTCGGTAAGCCGGGACGCTTCACCCCGGAAGAGTTTGACGTAATGAAGGAACATGTAACGATGACCAGGGAGATTCTCTCGAACATCAAGTTCGAGCGTCTGCTGCGCGGGGTTCCCGATATCGCCGCCGGGCATCACGAGAAGCTGGACGGCTCTGGCTATCCTCAGGGTCTTGTGGGTCGAGAGGTTCCGCTGGGGGCGCGAATCCTCGCCGTGGCAGACATCTTTGATGCGCTCACCCAGAAGCGGCACTACAAAGACCCGATGCCTGTCGAGAAAGCCTTCCGAATCCTGCGTGAAGAGGTCGAAGCGGGACACCTCGACGGTCGCTGCGTGGAGCAGCTTATCAACTGGTGGCAGAACCTCGAAGAACCCCTCGACCTTAGCCCGGCGGAGTAAGTAATCTTGATTAAACTGCTTGCTTGTTCAACTGGCGATATGTAGAGGCACGGCGTGCCGTACCTCTACGGCGTATTACATAAGGGATAATCACTCATTAGTGTACCTGCGCGGTGAAGTAATTTGCTGATATTATCGCAGTTACATGCTACTCTCGGCGACACTTACAGATCGGCTAAGAACAGATTCGGTGCAGTTTACGCAATAGCCGCTCTGCTGGTCCAACTTTGAGTGATTATTCCTTACATAATTCTCAGAGTCGTACCACTGCTGTAGCTGCTGTTTGGGTCTTTATCAATCAGGCACAGCAGAAGAAGTTCTCTCCCCCCACCAAACCAGCCTGAGCCGCCTGCTCGCGAATCCGCTCTCTTGCTCCGGGCTGACCCACCGCCCCCAGGTGGAGGTAGTCTCGGAACCTGCCGACCTGCTCCAGTCCGATGACCTTCGCTCCGGCGATGGTCTCCCCGATCCGCCGGGGATGAACCTCCACGATTGCCGCTGGTACCTTACCGAGGCGACGGAAGGCACGCATCAGCTCCTTCCCCACTGGACCGGCTCCCCAGACCACAAATCCCGGAAAATCCGGCAGCAGATACTCCGCCAGATACCTGACCTTTGTTGCCACGAAGGCGGTCTGGCGGTAGCGTTCATCGGTGCGGGTCAGGCTCTTTGCCCGGTCCCGCCAGAGGTGCAGCACCGACCGCAGCTTGCCAATGCTGAGGTTCTGCCCGACGATCAATCGCAGCCATAGTTCATAATCCTCCGGTCCGTCGAACTCCCGCCAGCCGCCGTTCTCCACCAACACCGCCCGCAGGAGCATGACCGAAGGATGCACCAGCGGGCTTTCGATAAATATCTCCCGCCGAATCGCCTCCGGGGTTGTCAGGGAGTTGTTCCAGTCCAGATACCGTCGCGCGCCCTCGGTCAATTCCGGTGGAATCCCGCCGCCGGGCAGAATCTCCCGCCTCACCCGGCAGGCAACCCCCGCCAGCCCTGGATGTTTCTGAAGATACGCCGCCTGCTTGCTCAACCGCCCCGGCAGCATGAGGTCATCGCCGTCCATCCGCGCCACGAACTCACCCTGACACTGTTCCAGACCGTGATTCAAGGCCGCCACCAGCCCGCTGTGAGCAATTCGCAAGCAGCGCAGCCGGGGATCCCGCAAGGCGTACTCAACCAGAATCGCCGAAGTTCCGTCAACAGAGCCATCGTCAACGGCGACGACCTCGAACTCCACCCCAACCTGCGAAAGGGTAGAGTCCAGAGCCGCTGACAGGGTCTCCGCAGCGTTGTAAACCGGTAGCAGGACGGATACGGTTGGGGGCATTTGAGGCACCGTGAAAAGAAAAGGGATAATCACTCAAAACAGGACCAGCGGAGCGGCTATTGTGTAGATTCGTCAAATCTTCAATCTGGCTAATAGTGAGGCAGTGGCGGCAGCCTGAGGCTGCTTTCACTTAGGCATAATTCACTTTACAAAGCGTGCCACCGCCGTCCCTACGCCTTTCTCGGAGGTGTAATGCAGCGACCGCTGATAGGACAGATAAGCAAAGATGCTCGCTGTAGAGGGCGCACACACCATCAAATCAACCGAGCCTCTGACCCCGCCACCGCTTATCCGTTTTGGAAGTGTCGCCTGTAACTAGAATAATAGCCGTAAGTTAATTCCTCAAACAGGTACACCGTTAGGTAATTATCCCAAAGAAAAACCGGACGAAGCGTCCGGTCAGCGTAGCATTTATTAGGTCTTTGCTCAAGCGGAATCTCGCTCAACTGCCGGGGTCTTGTTGTCCGCGTTTCTACCCCGGCGATAGGTGGGCAGGCGGAGGATGTGGTAGGTTACCAAAAGGGCGATGACACCGAGGAGAATTCGCAACCAGAGAGCGTTGATAAAGAAAATGACCGTTATCGCAATGGTGATCAACATCAGCGAGATGATGCTGATCTTCAGCCCCAGGGCGATGCCCTTCTTCTCGCGCCAGGCGCGGATGTAATTACCGAGATGCTTCGTGGAAAGCAGCCACCGATAGAGTCGCGCGGAGCCACGGACATAGCACGCCGCCGAGAGCAGCAGGAACGGTGTCGTCGGCAGTACCGGCAGGATGATTCCCAGAATCCCCAGCCCCAGGCTCAGGCTGCCAGCGATGACCAGGAGCCACTTAACCAGCTTGCCCAGCGGTTTCCGTTGTTCCTTTTGCTCCATTGGAGGATGTTTGCTCAAGGGCTTCTCACTCAGAGGGAGTATTGCCAACTGCTGATATGCTCGACTCAATTCATCGGAAAAGTGAGTTTACCATACGAAGTTGGTCTTTGCCAGAGTGAGAATGTTTGACCAGAGAGGTTTCTAGTTAGGGAATCACTCCCGAACGTACTTTTCAGGGCGAAAACAGAAACTAATCGAGGTGCGTGATGTCGC
>JAIOSI010000210.1 GCA_021107695.1 bacterium | reverse complement strand
GTGGTGAGTTCGTCTATCTGGCTCATGGCGGCGACCTGGTCATTTCGTCTCACGGTAACGTACGTATTTGCCAGAATAAGGAACGATACGAGCTAAAAACCTCTTTGCCTGTACTCTTTGACTGTAGAGGCAGGGATGAGCTGACCGTGAAACAGGCGGAGATGCTAGATATGCCGCTATCCAAAGCGGGGATTCCAGAGTTCACCTTTGAGCCGGGGAGCTTCGCGCCGAATATCAACTTGACAGCACCGGGTAAAATCACCGAGGGGGAAATCGAGATTGAACGAAGACTCCCCTACGAGGGAAACATTACTGTCAAGCCCGGCAACAGAGTCGAGCCGGATACCAACGTTGGTGTAAACAAATACGCGCCGCCAAAGCTCCATATACTGAATCTCAATAGGGATTATGCAGCCCCTCTCACCGAAGATGAGATAAAAAGTGGCATTCTCATCGAGGAAGGTGATGAAATCAAGCCAGGGCAACTACTGTTTAAGCTTAGGGCAAAGGACATTATGAGCGAGGCTCACCGCTATATTTCTCAGATTAGGGCCAGAGTAACCCATATCAAATCCCAGGGCGTAATCCTAGCCCGTGAAATCCAAGACTACGACGGTAAACCACACGTTGTTAACGTGGCAAAATTATGTTCTGTAAACCCCAGAAGAATTAAAGCAATATTAAGATATAGCAAAGGCGATTATATTATATATAATACTATCATTGCGCCAATTTTTATGTTCTATAGCGACCGTCTGATTGCCGACGAAAATATGACAGGCACCCTGAAGGATATTGACACAAAAAACGGAACAATTACCGTCCAATACGACCTTTTTTCAACTACCGCGAAAGCCTTTATAAATGGCGTGGTAACAAAGGTAATTAACAAACACTCAGCCACGATAAATAGCTACGGTTCATCGCTATATGGTACCGTTGGATTTGGAAACGAAGCGTGGGGCGAACTGGTGATGGTTGAGAAGAGTGCTGGACTAACCGAAGCACATAGAGGGATGATCGCCGTAAGTTACCAGCCGATTAGTGAAGAGTATTTGCAGAAAGCCGAACAACACGGACTTGCTGGTATCATCGCGCCAGCTATTTCTAACTCCGACTGGGTAGCATTCCACGGTGAGGAAATGGGAGTTGCCCTTACCGGAGACGAAGACATTCCCTTCACCGTGATTCTCACCGAGGGATTCGGACAAATCGAGATGAACGAGACGTACCGGAGCTTTTTTGAACAAGCGAGCGGTCGAATCGCTTCTGTTGCCGGCAGGACTCAAATCCGCGCCGGAGTAACGAGACCACGGATAATAGTAAGTAACTGACCGCCCTCATCTTGACTGAATCTCGGTGCAGGGCTATACTGCTCAGGCAAAGCTAATCGGGAATAGGATTATGGCTCAGTTTGACAAACACGCCAAGCCAGAGGTGCCGAGCTTCAAGCGGCTGCTGCGCCATGTTGCCCTCATCATGGACGGTAACGGACGCTGGGCGAAGGCGCGGAAGCGTCCCCGGATCTTCGGACATCGCCGGGGAATGGAGCGGGCGAAGGACATCACCCGCGCCTGCGGTGATCTGCTTATCGAGTCGCTGACCCTCTACGCCTTTTCGCTGGACAACTGGAAGCGTCCAAAAGCCGAGGTGGAAGCTCTGATGGGACTGCTGCTCAAGTTCCTCAAGAACGAGCTTGAAGAGATGATGGAGTCGAACATCCGCTTCCGGGCGATTGGCGAGGTGGATAAGCTGCCGCCGCGAGTTCTCCGGGCGGTGCGAGAGGACGAGGAGCTAACCGCCGTTAACACCGGGCTGAACCTCAATCTGGCGGTAAGCTACGGCGGGCGTGCCGAGCTGGTGAATGCGGTAAACTCCATTCTGGATAAACAACGGCTGGGCGTGCTTCCAGAGGAACCGATTACAGAGGAGTTAATTACCAAACACCTCTACACCGCCGGGCAGCCCGACGTTGACCTGCTCATCCGCACCTCCGGGGAGCAGCGGGTCTCCGACTTCCTCCTCTGGCAGATCGCCTACGCCGAGCTTTACGTAACAGATGTCCTTTGGCCCGACTTCACCCGCGAGGTCTTCTACGGCGCGCTGGAGAACTACCAGAAACGGCAGCGTCGTTTTGGGCAGATAGCCCCACCAGAGGACGAATGAAGAGATTTATCCTGTTAATTCTTGCGGCTCTGCTACTTTCATCCTGTTCAGAGGAACGGGAATACCCGTGCGCAACGGTCGTTAACGCGAGCGGAGCAGAGGTTACCGATCTCGTCATCTTTGTAGAAGAAGGCGATAGCTATGGGGTCGCCTCGCTACTTCCCGACGAAGAGCGGGAGTTCAGCTTCAGCGTTAAGGGAGAAAGCACTATCGCGCTGGAGTGCCGTCTGAACGGTGAGCCACTTTCCCACGGTGGAGCCTACGTCGAGGAAAACTATAACTATCATGTTATCTTCACCATCGAGCCATCTGGCACGGTAACGGTGGAGCTTGACTCGTCGTTGTATTAAAGACTCTGTTTGAGGAAATGCAGCTATGGGCTACAACAAGCTAACTCTGAAATCACGGTTAGTGGTCGAAATCGAGGACGGACAGGAGTGGAGATACCACGTAGCCGACATTTACATTGATGGGCGGTGGTTGCAGGACATCATTCGCGAGGTTGAGCTACCCTTTGCCACAGCGGAGGGACATCCATCACTAGCCGCTTCTTACCAGTCCTTTCCCCTTGAGGATATTGCCCATCCCTCCAGAATCCTGTTCGGCGATCCATCCAGCTGTAGCCTTACCCTTTCCTACGGCGATGGTTGGGTTTCGGTACTCATTGGTATGTGTTGCTTTATAACCGCCTGTTGGCCTTTTCATGTGCAGATAGAGGAAACCGACCGGGAAGTACTATGGAAAGATTATACAAATATCCATAGGGATGATGAGAAATCCAGAGCTTCTCAGTGGAACTACGACAAAATGCCACGTTTTGTGTTTGATAAAAAAGAGCTGACCAAAGAATGGCTTCGCTTTAGCGAAAAGGTCGAATGGCAAATCAAGAAAGACGATTTTCACGGTTATCGCAGAAATGACTCCTAAAGAGAGCAAGCTGAAAAACTTCCTCCTGCGCTCCGCCGTTGGTATCGGCTGGGCTGCTGTTTTTATATTCTGCGCCTGGAACGGCAGCAGCTGGCGTTGGGCTGTGTTGGCTACCGTGCTGGCGGTCGGCTCTATCTTTGAGCTAAAGAAACTCCTCACCCCAATAATGGGTAAGCCCTTTCTGCTGGCAGCGGTAGCTGGTGTGCTTGCCGCCTTGGGCGGAGCCTGGCTCTTTGGAGCAGAAGGTCTATTGCTGGGACTATTGGCTGGTACTCTTCTCTCGTTGATCGGTGTTGTCAGGATCGAAGCAAAGGAGGCGGGACGGCTGCCTGCCACCTTCTTCGTTACTCTTTACCTAGCGCTGGGCTTCGGCGCGACGCTGCTCTTCCCGGCTGAGATAGCTACTGAAGGTCGGCTGCTGCTGGTTATCGCGACACTCTGGATAGCGGACACCGGTGCCTACCTCGTCGGTTCGTTAATCGGTAAGCACAAGCTCGTCCCCCGGCTTAGTCCGAAGAAGTCCTGGGAGGGTCTGATCGGCAGCATCCTGCTTGCTGCGGTCGGAAGCTGGGTACTGGATCGCTGGCTCCTTGATTCACAACTCGGTACGGAATTTGCCCTCTCATTGGGAGTTGTGGTTGCTCTGGTCGGGCTGGTCGGCGATCTGGTAATCTCCGCTCTCAAGCGTAAAGCGGAGGTTAAGGATACCGGGACTCTGTTGCCGGGACACGGCGGTCTGCTGGATCGGCTCGATGGCTTTGTATTGGTGATGCCGACGGTCTGGCTGTTGCTGCGTCTTGTTGAAATGTAAGGGATAACAGTATTATTACAATATAAGAAAAAGGTCGGGCATATGCCCCGACCTTTCAAATAGGGATAAGACAGATTTACAAAGGGGGCAAACACAAGGTTCGCCCCTACAACATCGAAATCATACTGCGCCGCTAGAGGTGGAAGCCTACTCCGGCAAAGACCGTATAGTCGCCAATCTCCGAAGAGGGGCTTACCGAGAACTCATCGCGCTCATCGTTAGCTTCCTGAACGATCTTCTCCTCTACGTCAATTCCACCCTGGAGCCAGCCGCCCTCCAAGGTGATGAAGAAGTCGCCCAGATAGATGTTGAGTGTCAGGTTGCCACCAAGTCCAACACCCTCGTAGCGATTCCCTGCACGATAGATAACCTCTTCTCTGGTCTCGTTGTAGTTAACGATATTGCTTGCCGAGTTTCCACCACCGTAGAAGGAAAGCTGCGGAGTCAGGAAGAGCTGTGCCCAGTCGAGGTCCAGGATCGAAAACTGCGCTTGCAAGCCGAAGAAGTAGCTACTCAGCGTCATGTCAAAGCTGCTGTCCAGTTTTCCAGCCTCAGTGTAGGTAAAGGTTTTTTGGGCAAGTGAAGCACAGATGCCGCCACGGAACCAGTCGCGTACCTTGAAGTGAATCCGCACCATCGGTCCCCAGAGCCGCTGATGGAGTGATTCTCTACCATCAAAAACAGGGCTGTTTATTGGCGAGAGCAGCACCATTGATTGTGAGTGGAAACCCGCGTAGCCAACGCTAACTAGGGTTACTTTTTCCTCGTCAAACTCGTCCGCCAGTGCCACTGTGCTGAGTAGCACCAAAGCGAGAAAAATCAGGAGGGAGCTTTTCATCTTTGACCTTTCAGGTGATTGTGGAAACGTGTTTTTAATCTAAAATAGCCTACGTTACTTTATATGCGACGTACTCACAACTACGTCAATATCTTGGATAAGTTTTTCAAGCCAATCTAGAGCATCGGAAGTATACTTGGGCGATATTTCATTCAGTGAAATATTCCGTGGTCGAGCAAGCCTGTGCAAATCTCCTTCGTGAGCAATTTGATTCCGCCTATCATATAGTTTATTTAGTTTAGTTATAATTACCTCTGCTTTTTCTCCCCTCTTCGTAGCAATTGTACTCCAGATACTACTAATACCAATCAAGTTCATTGCAGTATCTATTTGCCTTGGAGATTGGAACGTTTGATATCGTAATTGTTTTTGCAGGGTAAGTTTTACTTTAACCCAAGGACGCGACAATTTCTTTTTCTGGTTATCTTTGGGTTTTTCATCTTGTTGTGCTGCTATGGTTTGATTTGCAAGTGTTGCAAGTTCTCCAAATTCTACCTTGAGTTTTTTAAACTTAGTTGGAAGTGAATCTTTTTTTTCGTATACCTTTTTTAAGATTGCCCAGTGAAGATACGTATCTAAAGCACTTAATCCCATCACCAAAGCCATTCGGGCAAGATCTTCGTTCGACGAAGTACTCAAGACCTTCCTAGCTCTTTCAAGACAACTTATAGCAGCGTCCAAGGATGTCACTGGCATACTATTTCCCTCTGAGGATAGCTCACTATTACTACAAACTAGTCCGGAAAGTGCAGCTTTGCGAATCGCCGTTTACCGACCTGCAGCACGACCTCTTCATGTTCCGCTGGAGTTAGCTCCAAATCAGGATTGGCTACCTTTTCACCGTTCAGTTTGACGGCTCCCTGCTTCAGCAGACGGCGTGCCTCACCGTTGCTTTTCGCAAAGCCCGCCTCACGCATGGCAGCGCAGATCCAGTAGCTTTCCTCCGGAATTGAGACCACGGCAATCTCATCGGGAATGCTCTTCTGGCGGAAGACGGTCTCGAAGTGTGCCTCGGCATCACGAGCCGTCGCAGAGCTGTAGTACAGCGTTACCAGCTCACGTGCCAACTGCGCTTTGGCATCACGAGGATTGAGCTGATTCTCGTTCATCTCGCGCTCAAGACGACGAACCTCGTCGGGAGCCACATCGGTCGTCAGGGTGAAGTAGCGGACAATCATCTTGTCCGGGATGGACATCGTCTTGCCGTAAATCTCTTCTGGCGCGTCATTGATACCGATGTAATTGCCGAGAGACTTTGACATCTTCTCCACACCGTCGGTGCCTTCGAGCAGCGGCACGGTGATAACCACCTCCGGCTCCACCCCGTAGCGAGACATGATTGTCCGGGTGGTTACGAAGTTGAACAGCTGGTCGGTGCCACCGATCTCCACGTCGCTCTTAAGATAGACCGAATCATACGCCTGCGCAAGGGGATAGAGGAACTCGTGGAGGCTGATCGACTGTTGGTTCTCGTAACGCTTGCGGTAATCGTTGCGCTCCAGCATTCCGGCAACGGTGTACTTCGCCGCCAGCCGAATAACATCGGAGAAGTTGAGCTGACTGTTCCACTTTGAGTTGAAGTGAATCGTTGTTTTGTCAGGGTCGAGGATCTTGAAGACCTGGTCTTCGTAGGTGCGGGCGTTCTGTTGTACCTGTTCAGGGGTCAGTGCCGGGCGAGTCTTATTCTTTCCCGTCGGGTCGCCGATCATCCCTGTGAAGTCGCCGATGATGAAGTCAACATGATGCCCCAGCTCCTGCATGGTTCTCAACTTGCGCAGGGGAACCGCATGCCCGAGGTGAATATCCGGCGCGCTGGGGTCGGCCCCTAGCTTCAGGCGCAGTGGCTTGCCCTCGGAATGGCACTTCTTCAGTCGGTCGGTTAGCTCCTCTTTGGTGAGGCAGTCCACCAATTCGAAGAGGATATGATCCAGTTCTTTTTGAATATCGCTCATAACATCCTTACCATCAACAAATCCGGTAAAAAGAGTTCATTGTGTTATACTGAAAGAGTCCTGTGAGCCTCCCATTCAACAAGGTGAAACTTTAACATACCTGCTATACTCTTTGCAGCAAGGGTAAAGCGTCTTTTTTCCAATCATCAAAGTGAATCTAACCTCGTGCCGCCAGGTTTTTGAACGCTCGATGCAGCTTCTGCATTCCCGGTTAGTCCCGGAGGAGACAGAGCAGCTTGAGAACGCCTTTAAGCTGGCAGCCAGTGCCCATTACGGTCAGCACCGACACTCCGGCGATCCCTTCCTGATTCACGCCGTCGAGGTCGGCTTTATTCTGGCGGAGATGGGAGCCGACGCCCCCACCGTCATCGCCGGGCTGCTCCACGATGTTCTCGAAGACACCGACACCGACGGCTATACAATCCGCCAGCAGTTCGGGCGAGACATCTATCGCCTCGTCTTTGGGGTTACCGAGGTTGGTCGGGAAGAACTGCGTACCAACGGAGCACACAGCCCCAAAGCTCTGAAGAAACAGCTTGTTTCGGAGACCCTCCGACGACTGTTGCTGGCTGCCAGCCACGGCCCCCGGGTGCTGCTGATCAAACTGGCGGATCGCCTGCACAACATGCGTACCCTGCAACATCTTCCACCAGAAAAGCGACGGCGTAAATCGCTGGAAACGCTGGAAATATACGCCCCGCTGGCTCACCGCCTCGGTGTGGCAAAGCTGCGCTGGGAGCTGGAAGACCGCGCCTTCATGTTTCTCCACCCGGAAGCTTACGCCTCGCTCTCTTCGCAGCTGAACACCGGACGGGTTACCCATGAACGGGTAATTACCGAGGTTGTTTCAACGCTCAAGGGGCGACTGGCGGAGCTGGAGATTAACGCCCGGGTCTTCGGTCGCTCCAAGCATCTCTACTCGATCTGGCGCAAGATGAAACAGAAGCATCTTGAGCTTCAGGAACTGGGCGATATCTACGGTTTTCGGGTGATTACCGATGCAACCAGGGACTGTTATAGCGTCCTTGGTCTGGTACACAGCCTCTGGCGACCGGTTCCGGGG
>JAIOSI010000068.1 GCA_021107695.1 bacterium | reverse complement strand
TACAAATCTGTGTGATGTACGTAGGGGCCGACCTTTAGGTCGGCCCGCGAATTTGTCATGGGTTAAAATTTCGCCCCTCACCCCCAGCCCCTCTCCCCAGAGGGGAGAGGGTAGCTAAAAAACAACTGTCCTGACGTTCCCTCTCAAAATAGAGGTAGGGGAGACATACGCAAGATTTTGTAGGGGCAATCCCTTGAGAATTCTAAGCATACGCAAGATGTTAAAGGAGTGTAGCATGCTGCGTCATCGTAAAAACTGAAGAGCGGATCCGAAGATCCGCCCCTTGATTTTTCAAGTGCTGCGCTAACGGTTACCCGATTTAGGCATCGATCTCAAAGATGAACCAGCCCTCTTCGGTCTCGACAGCGATAAACTCCAGGCCTTCGGCTTCTATTTCATCTCCGAAGGAAATGGAAACCATGGTCTCCATGATTTCGCCACCGATAATGTCGCCCTCCATTTCGCTGGCAGATATGGTCTCTACGGAAACAGGGTTACTCCAGGTGTCAATGGTGAGGTCGTCTTCCTCTTCCACCTCCAGCCAGAACTCCTCGTACTCTTCCATGTCAACTCCGCCTTCAAAATCACCCGGGTAGGCCAGGGACATAAAGGCATCTTTATCGCCGGACTGCATCGCTTCAAGGGCGGCGACGACGACACCTTCGGCAGTTTCTGCGGGACCACTTGCGCCACCGCAACCGATGGTGAGTCCCAGGGCAACCAGGACGAGCAGAGCGAGTAACTTCTTCATCGTACTCCTTGTTTGGGGGTGAGGTTATGACACAGATACAGAGCAGACTTGCAACAGATAGTTTAACACACAAGACTATAACACATCTCCGCTGACTAATGCACCAAATGAGCAAAGGCGGGGATGATGATATTAGCCATCAATAGACATGATAAACCAGCCCTCAGCGGTCTTAACAACTCCAAACTCCAGATCTTCGCTCTCCGAGACACCGTCAAAACTAATGACGGTATCGATCTCCATCAACATACCCTCAAGAATATCGCCTTCAAGCTCTTCATCTGGCACGGTCTTCACAACGACCGGATCGTCCCATTTTTCGATGACGATGTCGAAGTTCTCCAGCTCTGCCCAAACCCCTTCGTACCCCTCCATATCAACGCCGCCCAGGGCATCACCGGAATACGCCAGAGCCATGTAGGCATCTTTATCACCAGCTTCCATCGCCTCAAGAGCAGCAATAACGGCATCTTCTGCGGTTTCTGCGGCTCCGCCTCCACAGCTGACAACGGTAAGTCCCAGCGCGACCAGAACGAGCAGGGCGAGAAGTTTCTTCATCGTGATCCTTTGTTGAGGAGGGGTTCATAAATCCACACCAACTACCATATTAAGGTAACACAGGGGCAAATGTAGGTAAAGGGGCAATGCTGCGGTTTCCCCCGAACTGAGAGGGCGGATACTGCCCCCACTGCTCACAAAAAGGGCGGACACCAATTCCTAAGAATCGTTCCGCCCCTACAACATCAAAACCTTGTTAACGGAGCGACCAGCGGAAACGGATGACCGCGGCGATTGCATTATTCCTCTAACAAACCCCGGTCGCGTAGCTGTGGTGCAGCACACTGCGCTGCCTAAAACTCTGGGGAGATGGCGAGGCGGAAGCTGTGTCCGTAATCGTCGTCCTGGCTTGCCATTGCCCAGCCGACCTCGACCAGCCCAACGCGGAGGCTTAGTCCTGCGCCCCACTGTTCATCGGAGATGCTATAGCCGCCGTTCAGGGTCAGGCGCAGGTCGGTGGTCGCCAGCGGAGTCAGGGCGGTGTAGAGACCATAGTCCAGCTCCTCGGCATCGGTCAGATAGCTTCCCTCAACGGCAAGAGACCAGAGTCCGAATAGCTCGTAGCCCACACCCAGGCGCAGCAGGCGTTTGGCGATGGTACGCTCGTCGTTCAGGCTCAGTCCCGGAGGAATCAGGTTGCTCACCGAGAAGCCGATGCGAAGATTGTCGGGATGGTAGAGGAAACCGAGGTCGATGCCAAAACCGGAGTCGGCTCGTTCGCCATCGTCCACGGTGAGTACCTTGAGGTTCAGCCCGAAGGCAGTGTCGTCGCCCATCGCCGTACCAAAGGAGATCGCCGCCAGGGACTGCGTCGGACGATAGTCGCGTCCGTTGTTTGAGGTCGGCGTACCGCTGAACTGATGCAGGCTCGCCGCCAGGGTCCCCAGGGTCTTGGTATCGACGGTCCCCGCCGTCTCCGTGCGCAGCGGCTTGATCAGGTTCATCCCGTAGCAGCCGACGCAGTGATTACCCAGTGAGGGCAGACCCCCGCTAGCAACAAAGTCGCTCAGTGTTGCTAAAGCCAACCCAGCCGGATTGATGTATAGCTCGTTCGGCGTTGCCAGAGCCGCGCCCTGCCCCGTCCATGAGTAGGTCGCCAGCCCTCCGGAGAAGGTCTCGATGGGGTAATCGCCTCCCGCAGACAGTGATACCAGCACGGTGAGAAAGAGGATGGCTATTCGACGAGGATTCAAGGCGGCTCCCTGATTGTTAGGTGTTTAAGGGGCATCATGTCCTGTAGGGGCGCATTGCCATACGCCCCTACCAAATCACGTCTGGCTAACTATCTGGTAACTATCAGGCGGAAGACCGCTCCGCCGCCACCCTCGACCACGCAGAGATAGCTTCCCGCCACCACCGCCCGTCCGGCAGCGTTGAGACCATCCCACTGCGCCTCGTAGCGATAGACGGTCTCGCCGTCCACCGTCTCTTCGCCCTGATACTCACCGCTCAGGGTCAGCACCTCGTTACCGCTCTGGTCGAGGAGGGTGAAGGTTACCGCCTCAACGCTGGTGAGATCGGCACGCAAAGTCAGCGGAGTATCGCCGAACTCCCAGGGGGTGGGATAGGCGTAGCCCTGCACCACCTCGGCGGAGACGGCGAGGACCAGGAAAGTAAGCAGAATGAACGGTAGCTTTTTCAAATCAGACTCTCAGTTAAGGGCTATTCAAAGACTTTTGTAATAGCAGGTGCGGTGTTGAAAAAAATCCGGCATAAGCGCAAAAAATCCCCCGCACGCCGCCATTCAGCCTATCGACGACGAATTCACTCTCAGGTAAAGACAAGACTCAATATCTCAAGCCTACACAAACTCCAGCTTGATGATCGAGCAATCCTTGCCGTCCTCTTTGAGCTGGACAACCTTGCTCTTCGTCAGCTTGTGCGTGGTCAGCACATCGAAGATGCCCTCGATGATCCCGTGGACAAAATGGGTGTTGTGGTGGGAGTTGTCCTTGAAGGTCAGCGAGGTTGGTGTTTCATCCTCAATCCAATCGCCTCCAATGTCATCGCCCCGATTGTTCTGATGGAACAGCGCGTCGAGCATCTTTACCGCCGTAATGGCATCGGGAATGCCTTCGAGCTGTTCCGGGGTGATGGCGTGAATCGTCGGCAGGATCTTCCTCCCAACCTTTTGCAAGCCGCGCTTGCCGCCGAAGAGCTTCTTTGCCAGACCGTTCAGGTAGGCGTTGAAGGTAGCCTCGTTATTGTACCACTGGTCATGCTGGATTTTGGCTACCGGAATGCTCAGTTTCCCGCGAGCGGCGCGCTGTACGCCACCGGAAACGATGCTGTCAACAAGGATGATGAAGCGTCCCAGGATTTCGCCTTTGCTGCCCATTTTTGCCTCCTGATGTTTCATCCTGCGAGTATTCGCGGGATTATTTTCTCCAAGGGAGTATTCTATCCCCCCCCTCAGGATCAAATATATCAGAAAACGAGGCTATGCGCAAGGGCTTTCTCTGTGGTTAATGTGGTTAATACAGATCCGCCTTGCCGGTCGAGCCGAGGAGCTGCATCTTGTGGCGAACGAGCTTCGTAATCGCCTCGCGCCCCGGAGCCAGGTACTTGCGCGGGTCGAACTGCTTCGGATCGGTCTGAAGAACCTCGCGGATCGCCCCCAGCAGAGAAAGGCGAATATCGGTGTCGATGTTGACCTTCGCCACGCCCATCGTTACGGCTTTTGTAACCGCCTCGTCGGGGACACCCTTGCTGCCGCCCAGCTCGGCACCGTACTTCTCCGCCCGCTCCCGCACCCAGTCGGGAACCGCCGAGGCACCGTGGAGTACCAGGGGGATGTCGAGGCGTTTGTTCAGCTCGGCAAGGCGGTCGAAGTCCAGCTTCGCTTCGCCCTTGAACTTGTAGGCTCCGTGGCTGGTGCCGATTGCCACGGCGAGGGAGTCCACTCCGGTCTCTTTGACGAATCGTTCCGCCTCATCGGGGTCGGTGAGGATCGCCTCGCCCTCCTTGACGACGACATGCTCCTCGATGCCCTGAAGGCGACCCAGCTCCGCCTCGCAGGAACAACCCGCCGCGTGGGCAAGCTCGGTAACCTGCTTGCTGGCTGCTATGTTCTCTTCCAGGTTCAGCTTGCTGGCATCGATCATCACGCTGCTGAAGCCAGCGTGAATCGCCTGCACACACTTCGCGTAGTCGGCCCCGTGGTCGAGGTGGATGGAGAGCGGCAGGCCGGTCTCCGCCACCGCCACCTTGATCATCTCTACCAAATACCGCGCCCCGGCATACTTGAGCGCGCCAGAGCTGATGGCGATGATCGCCGGGGAGTTCTCAAGACGAGCCGCCTCGACGATCCCCTGAAGAATCTCCATGTTGTTAATGTTATAGGCTCCGATGGCGAAGCCCTCTTTGAAACCAACCTGCATCAGTTGGTCGTTGGTGAGCAGTGGCATGACAACCTCCGCTGAGGGTTTTTAGGGTAACGGTCAGTTTTTGGAGTATAGCACTAAGTCGACCCGCTGAAAAGCCACAGACATCTGCGCTCTTGAGTTTATCACCTAATACTGATATAGTCTCACTTGATACTTTCGCTTTTGCTTTGACAGGAGGGATGATGAGATGGGTAGCTTCTATTCTTTTGCTTGTAATCGGCGTAGTTTTTGCGCAATCCTGGCACGTTATGACTATTGCTTCTGCGGATAGCGTGGGATATTACACCTCGCTGGAGCTCGACTCCGCTGGCAGACCACATATTTCTCATAGCAGGCAGGGTGGTGGTTACAATCTTCAGTACACCTACTGGGATGGCAGCCTCTGGCAAACCGAGGTGGTGGATTCTCCTCACGTGGTGGAGGAATCAACCTGCCTGATTCTCGATGATGCCGACAGTCCTCATATCGGCTATCCGACCTTAACTCTCTGCTACGCTTACAAAAGTGGTTCCAGCTGGGTGATTCGGGACGATGTCTTCGGCAACCCAATCATGTGTTCCTCCGGCTCCTTTATGGATATTGATTCCTCCGGAAACCCGCATCTTGTCTTTCGGGATAGAGTTACCGGTGATGATGTTTACTACAGCCGCTGGGACGGCTCTGCCTGGCAGCAGGAGTTGATAATTCAGGGAAACGATCACATCTCTCTGGAGCTTGATGATTCGGACAACCCTCACATCGCCCGGGGATTTTTTAACAGCCTGAGGTACCTCTATCACAATGGTACAAGCTGGCAGACTCAAACCGTAATAGCTGACGCAACGATGGATGTTGACTTAGAGCTGGATAGCTCGGGCTATCCTCACATCGCCTATCGCAAAGCTGGTACAACCCTGAAGTATGCTCACTGGGATGGTTCTTCCTGGCAAACTGAGATCGTTGACAGCGGCGGGTATCTTGGCGAGTACTGTTCCCTGGCTCTGGATTCCAGCGACCGACCACATATTTCCTATTACGATCAGGATAGCGGCGACCTGAAGTACGCTCGCTGGGATGGTTCGGCTTGGCAGATTGAAACAGTGGACTCAGGCGGTGATGTAGGACAGTGGACTTCGCTTGAGCTTAGTATCGCCGACGAACCCAGGATTTCGTACCTAGATGTTACCAATGGAGATTTGAAGTACGCCTGGTACGGTGATGATTCCGGTGTAGAGTCAGTTGAGCTGATTACTCAGTCTAAAGACGACGGCGTGCTGCTTCGTTGGTCTATCTTGGGTGATACTCCGGCGAGTGTCAGTGTCTTGCGGTCTAACAACGAGAACCAGCCGATTGCCCTGAGCGGCGGATTATCCGGCTCAGCGACGAGCTGGCTCGATGTCTCCGCCGAAGCGGGCGTGGAGTACGCCTACTGGCTGGAGGTTACGGAGCTTGACGGTACGATCAGCTGCTTTGGACCCAGCGAAATTGTCGTCCCGGGCGCGGTCAGCGAGCTGACCCTGAACGACCCGTATCCCAACCCTGCAAGCGATGTTTTAACCATCAGTTACGAGTTAATTCAGGCTGAGGTCGTGGAGCTGAATATCTACGACCTATCCGGTAGGCTGGTGGAGACGCTGGTCTCTGGCGAGCAGACCGCCGGACGGCATTCGGTCAGCTGGGATAGCTCAACGGCAGCAACGGGAGTTTATCTCATTCGCTTGGAAGCAGCGGGCGAGGCAATCACCAAACGCGCGGTGATCAGCAGGTAATCCCTCTCCCCAGAGGGGCGGGGGGGGGGGGGGGAATGAACTTTGGGGGGTATTTCCAACCGCCCTTTTTTAATTTAAATAAAGGTATAAGACCCCCGTCCCCTTACTTTTTGGCAAATTTGAAATTTATTTCCCCCAAAAAACCTTTACCCCATTA
>JAIOSI010000061.1 GCA_021107695.1 bacterium | reverse complement strand
GGAGGTTCTGGCTCGCCAGCACCACCATACTATCTCGAAGCTCCTCGCTCCTCTCGGCGTTCCCTGTCATCTGCTAACCGGGAGCCTGAAGAGTCGCCCTCGCCTGTTGGCTGTGGAAGCCGCTGCCGCCGGAGAGCCGGGAATCACCATCGGCACCACGGCGTTGATTCAGGACAAGGTTAACTTTAGCCACCTCGGACTGGTCGTGGTGGATGAACAACACCGCTTTGGGGTGGCGCAGCGCAGCCGCCTCGCTGCAGCGTCAATCAACCTCCTGGTGATGACGGCAACGCCGATTCCTCGTTCGCTGGCTCTCACTGTCTATGGCGATCTGGACTCCACCGTTTTGGACGAGATGCCTCCGGGGAGACAGCCCGTCAAGACCCAGCTGTTGAAGATGAACCGGGCAGATAAGGCGTGGGACTTCGTCCGTAAAGAGGCGGAAGCCCGACGGCAGAGCTTCGTCATCTGCCCGCTGGTGGAGGAATCCGACGGGCGGAGGCTCAGTGCGGCAACCCAACGCTACGAAGAGTTGAGCCGGAACGAGCTTTCCGGGTTACGCCTGGGACTGGTGCATGGTCGCCTCGATCCGGTAGAGAAGAACGAGGTGATGCGCCGCTTCGCCGCTGGTGAACTGGATGTTCTCGTCGCGACAACCGTTGTTGAGGTCGGAGTGGACATCCCCAACGCCACGGTGATGGTGATTGAGGAGGCTCAACAGTTTGGGCTGGCGCAGCTTCACCAGCTACGCGGTCGGATCGGGCGCGGTAAACATCCCTCCCGCTGTTATCTGCTCACCGGAGACAAGCCCACGGACATTGCCAAACAACGGCTGAAGGCAATGACCAAAACCGCCGACGGCTTTGAACTGGCTGCCCTTGACCTGCGGTTGCGAGGACCCGGTGAGTTGTTGGGAACCAAACAGCACGGTCTGCCCGATGTGGCTCTTCAGGGGCTGCTCGATGACCGTCGCCTTTTGGAAAGCGCGCGGGAGGTGGCGGCAGCCCTGCTAAAGCAATCGCCAGAGCTTGACAAATACCCCGGATTACAACAGCGACTCCAGACGATCTACGGTGAGAGCATCCCAAAGCTGAGTGGTTGAGACTTTTGCATAAATACCTTTGCTACGCACGTCCGGCTTGGCTGACAGTCTCTGCAATCCTATAACAGCAGGTATCCGTTATGGATACAGTAGTATAGGCAACCAAATGGCAGCCTGCCGAACAGGCGAACAAGCGAACAGTTGAAAGTATTTCGTTATGCAAAGGTCTCTGGCTAAGAAAAACCTTAGACAATCGCTAACAAATCTGGTACTTTTAGGGGAGAGTTGACCCAATGGAAAGTGAAAAGGAGCCACCGTGGAAAACGCTACCCCGCTTATCTGCCCGAAGTGCAACAGCAGAAAGACCGAGACTTTCCTCTACATAGAGCCTTCTGCCCCACCCCGTCTCTTTGTGCGCTGTGCCGAGTGCGGTGAGTTCCTCGCCAGGGCCGCCGTGTCTCGCTATTCCAGCTTCGAAACCTACGAGTCGGTGCTGCATAACTTCTCCCACGCCCAGCGGCGGAGCTTTGCCAGTGCCAGAGAGGTCAACGATCTGATCGAACACTTCGATGAAAATGTTCGTGAGAACTACGAACGTGCCAGGAAGGCTCTCGACGAAAATCCCCAATTCCCCGAAGCGGAGGATCGCTTCAAAGAGAAAAAGTAAGGAGTTGCATCATGCCTTTCGACATTGCGGCAAAGCTCACCGATTCCTACTACAACAAGCACAGCAAGGCGGAAGACAAGCCTGCCGACTACATCAAGACCTATAAGTATTTCCTCCAGGAGATTTCGGTGATCTTCGAGGAATACGGCTACTTTACCGACGAGGACTAATCGCTGAATACGGCTGAATAATCAATTAAGTTCGCTCAAAACCATCTAGGTATCCCGCACCATAACCCGTAACCCAGAAAAACGAGAGGGAGAAAGATGCGTAAACTAGCCCTAATGCTCCTCGTTCTGCTCGTTGGTGTTTCGCTGGCAGGCGAAGAGTTCATGGTCAAGTGGTGGACCACCGACGGCGGTGGCTGGGGAGAATGGAAGTCCAACCCCGGCACAGCAACGGGTATTGGTATTGATGGCTACAACATTTTCATCACCTTCCGCAAAGGTGGTTCCACGCAGTTTATGGTGAAGCAGTGGTGGGACAGTGGCGGTGGCTGGGATGAGTGGAAGTCAGCCGGAGACGGTGCTTTGCCCGTTGGCATTGCCGCCGATAACGGTGAGATATACATCCTCTTTGCCCAGGTACCCGGTGCAAGCGGGCAGTTCCGCGTTAAGCAGTGGGATACCGATGGCGGCGGTTGGGGAGAGTGGAAGTCCTCGGTAGCCGACGGCTATCCGGTGGATGTTTCCGGTGACGGAAGCCTTGTGTATATCCTCTACCGCAAGACCAGCGACGAGTAAGTACCTCCCACCAACAGAATAAGAGACTCGGTAACGGGTCTCTTTCACTTTCTGTAATCTAAAATCTCAAAACCGCTTGACATAGTGTAGAATATACCCTACCATTCGCCTTGAGTTTTGTCTTTATCCGCCTTAAATAAACTGAGTCAACAGGCAAAGGTAAAACAAATGCACGTTTCCACTCGTAGCGAGTACGGATGTCGGGCGATGCTGGAGCTTTCCCGCAACTACGGACAGGGTCGTCTCTCGGCAGACGCGATCAGCACCCGTCAGGAAATCCCCGAACGCTATCTGGAACAGATCCTGTTGGCTTTGCGCCGGGCGGGGTTTATCCACAGCCGCCGTGGACCGGGCGGAGGATACGTTCTGGTTCGCCCGCCGAATGAGATCTTTGTCGCCGACGTAATCCGCACCCTCGATGGGCATCTCGCTCCGGTTCCCTGCGCCAGCGAGACTGCATATCAGCCATGTCCTCGTGAAGAGAACTGCGGTCTTCACTGGCTCTGGGTCCAAGTGCGTAACGACCTTGCCAATCGGCTGGAGAACACCTCCTTTGAACTGCTTCTGGCAAAGGAAGAGGAGAAAACGAACAGAACTGAGAACGCCTGATCGGTTATCTGTCTGTTAGCTGTCCCTGGATTACCCAGAGACATCTTGACCGAATGCCCGGTGAGTGCTACTATTCCCGCCGTTCCAGGTAGTAAGTAGCAAGCAGAGCCGAAGTAGCTCAGTTTGGCAGAGCAGCTCACTCGTAATGAGCAGGTCACCGGTTCAAGTCCGGTCTTCGGCTCCAGTCGGACAGTGACATATTAAAAAACCATTGAGCATTGTAGGTTTGGATCGAAACTCCCACATAACGACAGTAAAATGGCTTGTTGACAGAAGGCTCTCAGGGTCTTCTGTTTCTATTTGGCGGCAAATCACAAACTGAGCATGCTGACAAAGGTCGCCCTGTGTATGCTATACTGCGTTTGTTGAGGTATTTTGTAGAAAACATCCAGCGAACACTGCTGGAGCGAGGTGGGCTATGACGCATAAGATTCGTCTGTTGATTGCCAAACCAGGACTGGATGGTCATGACCGGGGAGCCAAGATCGTCGCCCGCGCCCTGCGTAATGCCGGCATGGAAGTCATCTACACCGGTCTGCACCAAACCGTAGAGGCAATCGTCGAGGCAGCGATTCAAGAAGACGTTGACATGATCGGCCTCTCCGTCCTCTCCGGGGCGCACATGACTGTCTTTCCGAAGGTAAAGAAGCTTCTCGAAGAGCGTGGTGCCGGACACATCAAGGTCATGGGCGGTGGAATCATCCCCGAAGATGACATGGAGAGTCTTAAAGGCGAAGGCATTGACCGTCTCTTCGGTCCGGGAACAGATACAGCGAAGATCGTTGAGTACATTCAGGCGGCAGTAGCCTAGCGATGAAGCAACTCAACGGCTACTGCGTCAATCACCCAGACCGACCCGCTGTTGTCGGTTGTTTGCTCTGTGGAGATTTTCTCTGCACGGAGTGCCAGCAGGCTGGCGCAGACAAAGTCTGCGAGCGTTGCCTCCGGGAAACACAGCGGACGACGGTGGCATCCCGCTGGGAGGAACGCCCCACACCGGGTGGGTTCTTCTCTGTTCTGGGGAGTCTTGCCTCCGGCGTGGGAGACTTCTTCTCCGGTGTTCCCCACGGCAAAGGTGGCTGGCAGACTTTTCTCTTTGCCGGGCTGGCTTTGTTGTCTGGTGCGATTCTGTCCGTTGGGGTGATCTACCTGATCGGTCCGGCTTCGTCGGAGACATCGGCACAGCTACTTTGGCAGAAGCAGCTCTGGCTAACCCCGCTGAACCTGCTGGGACTGCTGCCACTGCTGCTCTTCGACGCGCTTATCTGCTTTGGTTTGGCACGGCTTTACGACAAGACGATAACCCTCTCCCGTCTGCTCCGACTGGTTTCGTATTCCGCTGCCGCGTGGCTCCTCTACGCGATTCCCACCCTGGGGATGCTGCTGGCTCTGCTACTGGGTTCGTTCTTCCTCTTCACCGGAGCAAAACGCGCCCTGGGGCTGACAACCTTCCAGGCACTCACTCTACCGCTGTTGCCCATCGCGATTAAAGCGGGGATTGTGTTCTTGATTCGCGGGGGATTGGGGCTTTAGTTCAAGACCTTGCAATGCGGTCGGAGTAGCGGTAGAATGAGGGCAGCTGGCAAGGTGATGGTTTGATGCAAGCAACAAAAAGGTGAGTTCATATGAAAAAGAAGCTGATCCTGCTTTGCCTTATCGTTTTCACAATGACCGCTCTGGCGGCGGAAGAAGATGCCGGAACGGCGGCGTTCCCCTTCCTCCGGCTGGGAGTAACCGCCCG
>JAIOSI010000222.1 GCA_021107695.1 bacterium | reverse complement strand
GGGCGATTACCGGCGTCGGCGCGCTCTGGGCGGTCATCATCAGCATGATGGCTGGAACCGCCACTGCCAAGCTGACCTACGAGCAGCTCCGTGGCAACGACTTCTACTCGAAAAAAGAGGCGTGGAAGTTCGCCCGTAAGCACGCCTCGGCGGTCATCCTCTCTCCCATCGGCATGGCTATCGTTGCCATCGTCCTGGTCGGCGGCGGACTGCTGATCGGTCTGATTGCCGGAACCGGAGCCGTGGGAGCCTGGGTAACCACCGCCTTCTACCCGATTATCATGGCGGTTACAATCTTCACGGTCTATCTGCTGGTGATTGTCAAGGCGGGGTTCCTCATCGCCCCGGCGATTGTCGGCACCACAAAGAACGACACCTTCGAGACCATCTTCGAGATGTTCAGTACCGTCTCGGCGCAGCCCTGGCGTCTGATACTTTACGAAATCGTCCTCGGTCTTATTGCCGTGGTCGCTCTGGGTATCCTCACCGTCTTTGTCGTGCTGGCATTGAAGCTGATGTACATGGTCTTCGGCTACGCCTGGGGAACCGACTTCACCCAGTACGTCTTCCCGCAGGCGGGGTACTACACCTTCGCCTTCCTCAAGACCCCGGCAACGCTCCTCCACGAGGCGACCCTCTGCGGTGTTAACACCTGCCTCCAGACTGGGTTGATCTCGCCGGAGGTACTCCTCTCCATTCCGGGGATTAACTGGATCTACTATTTGCCGACGATGACCGCCATTGCCATTGCTCCCGCTGCCGGGTTGCAGGTCGCGGCGATTATCTACGCCGTCTGGACCATCGTGCTGCTGGGGTTGGTCATCAGCTACTTCTTCTCGACGCTGTACACCGGTCACGCGCTGATCTATCTGATTCTGCGCAAGAGGAAGGATGACGAGAATCTCCTCGAACGTAAGGACTACGACGAGGAGTTCCCAGAGGTTGAGGTGCCGAAGGATAAGGTTGAGGATGACCTCGTCCCGCCGGAAGCTACTGCTGAAGCTCCGACCGAGGAGAAAGAGGGCGAGTAGTCCTCACTCCAAAGTTAGAGAAGCAAAACGTAAAAACGGGGTGTCCTCTGGACATCCCGTTTTGTCAGGGTTGGCAGGAGCCGATGGATCCATTGGCTTGGGGCGATTGGGCAAAAAACTGGTGAATGGTTAGCGACGGAAAATGTAGGGCGGGCATTTTAATGCCCGCCGTTAGCTTAGAGGTAGGGGATATATCGGTATTCTGCCCTTTGTCGTAGCAAAGAGGGCGCGGCACGCCGCGCCCCTACAAACCTAGCTGATTGCAACGCCTGGTGTTACCTGCCTAACGGGTAATCCGTCGTAATTGACACAAAACGCGGGTACAACGACTAGCAAACTCACCTTGACGCCGCGTAAGTAAGATGCAACGCTTGGCGTTGCCTACTTAAACCACTTTACGATGGCATTAGCTGTGGCTTTGATAATCGGGTACACGACCGGTGAGGAGGTCAACAGCGGGTGCGTTCCGATCTGCAGAGCGTCAACCTCCATGTCTGTCATCTTGTTCTGGATCATCACCGCCAGCACGTTTACCAGCTCGCCGACGGAATCTCCACCCTTGACCTGACCACCCAGCAGGATGTGAGAGTAGCGAGAATAAATGAGCTTGACGAAGAGCTTGGAGGTATCCTTAAACTTACCCGGATGCCTGTCCGGCACCTCTGCGATACCCACCACGTAATCTACCCCAATGTCTTTTACCTGCTTCTCGTTAAGCCCGGAAGCACCAAAAGCCATCTTTCCTATCTTGGTGGAAAAGGTTCCGAGAATACCGTTGAAGGTTCTTACGACCTTGATGGAGTAAATGTTGGAGCCCGCCAGTCGTCCCTGGGCGCAAGCGGTCGAGGCAAGCATGATCGGACAGTTATCGCCAGTATGGCAGCTACGCTTCACTGCGCAGTCACCAGCGGCAAAGATGTCTTTCTCGGAGGTTCGCATGTACTCATCAATCAGGATGCCGTGCTTCTCATCCACCTTGATGTCCATCTTTTGTGCCAGTCCAACCTCCGGTCTGGCACCAACCGAGACGATCACCATATCGGTAGCAAGCTCGCCACCGTCCGCAAACTTCACCTTCAATGCCTTACCCTGTTTCTCGATCTCGGAGACCGAAACACCCAATCTTAGGTCAGTCTTACGCAGCCTCAGGTCAGCTTCAAGTTGTTCAGAGAACTCCGCGTCCATTGACATTGGAAGGAGGTGAGAGAGTCTTTCGCAGATGGAGACCTGCTTGCCGTCCGCCAGTAGCTCGTCGGCGAACTCAACGCCCACGTAACCACCACCGATGACCACGACCTTCTTTGCCTTCTTCGCCGCTGCCCTCAGACCACGAAGGTACTCCATATCTTTATTGACGATAAAAACGCCCTCCAGATCAATTCCTTTGATCGGAGGCTTAACAGGTATCGAACCCGTCGCGATGATCAGTTTCTCGAAACCGACCTCCTCGCCGTTGGCAAGCTTAAGGACTTTACCGTCGCGACCAATCACTTCCTCATGAACAAACTCAACGCCCAGGTTGAGCAGTCCGGTATCGGGCATGATGTCATCTTCAACTGAACTGAGCCGATTGATGATATAGGGAATACCGCAAGGAACCAGGGTCGTTTTTTCTTTCTTGACAATCGCAACGGTTTTGCCTGGGTTAGAGTTGCTGGCTGAAATTGCCGCCGCAACACCAGCCGCTCCACCACCGATGATCACGATGTTAAAGTTTTTCACTAGGACACCCCTTCTGGTTTGGTTGCACTGGTTCTGTAGAGGGTTGTATTCCAATCTCCACAGCAGGCTCCATGCCTTATGGACAAAGCTCACTACAGAGAGCAGGGTACTCTTCTCCTGTGAGCTTGTCAAGAGTTTATCTCAATAGATTACGGCTGGCATCTCTCTTTATATCATATCGTTATAGGTATGCTGAGAAATACTCTCTATTGAGATTTCTGCCAATAAGGCATCCTCTTCCTGTGGTTTATTTGCGGATGTTTTTGACGCTGCAGGCGCAGGGTTGTGGGCATAGAAAAAGGACGGACACCAATCCCATAGAGAATCGTTCCGTTCCTACAACGTCAAGACCTGGCAGATGTTGAAACGCCGTCCCCTTCCCCCTTAGGGGGGAAGGTCGGGAAGGGGGGTTATCACTGATGGTGTACGTCCGATATAATCATTAGATGGTAGATGGTTTCGCTGGCGCAATTTTCCCTCCGTGGCTCAACATTCGTCGAGAATAGCCTCCCTCCCTCAATCCCTCCATCCAGTGGGGGGAGGGGAGGATTTTATACAGTTGCAAGGTTCTGCAGTGGCAGGTACCTAAGTTTGCCCTCGCCAATATGCAAAAAGGGCGAAGACAAGCTTCGCCCCTACGACAACCTACTAGCTTCAAGCTGGTTACTTGTTGTCTATCTGCGCTCGCTGGAGCTTGCCGGAATACTCGACATAGACGCTCTTCCATTCGGTGTAGAAGTCGAGGACCGTCCAGCCCGCTTCGCGGTGGCCATTACCGGTTCCCTTGACTCCGCCGAAGGGCAGATGCACCTCGGCACCGATGGTCGGACCATTGACGTAAGTGATACCCGCCTCGATGTCGCGGATCGCCTTGAACGCCAGGTTTACGTTCTCGGTGTAGATCGAGCTGGAGAGTCCGAACTCGGTGTCGTTGAGAACCTCGATGGCCTCTTCGAAGGAACTGACCTTGAGTACGGCGAGAACCGGACCGAAGACCTCTTCCTGCGCCAGACGCATCTTTGGCGTAACCTCGGTAAAGATGGTCGGCTCGACGAAGTAGCCCTTGTCGTAGTCGCCGCCGGTGAGGCGTTTGCCGCCAAAGACCAGTTTGGATTTGTCCTCGTTCTTGGCAACATCGATGTAGTAGAGGTCGGTCTTCATCTGGTCTTCGCTGACGGTTGGTCCGACCTGGTTCTTCTCGTCGAGACCGTTGCCCACGGTGAGCTTCTTCGCCCGGTCAAGGAGCATCCCCATGAACTCGTCGTGGATTTTCTCGTGGAGGATCAGGCGGCTGGTCGCCGTGCAACGCTGCCCCGTCGTGCCGAAGGCCCCCCAAAGCGCGCCTTCGACGGCGAGTTCGAGGTTGGCATCGTCCATGACGATCTGACCGTTCTTGCCACCCAGCTCGGCGGAGAAGGGTTTACCAGCCGTCGCGCACTGGCTGCCCAGCAGATTGCCGATTTCCACGGAGCCGGTGAAGCTGATCCGGTTGATGCCGGGATGCTCGACCATCGCCTTGCCGACGACGGAGCCGCCACCGGTAACCATGTTCACCACACCGGGAGGGAAGCCAGCCTCTTCAAAGACCTCCATGAAGTTAGCAACGCTTGCCGGGGTGAGGGTCGCTGGCTTGATGACACAGGTGTTGCCAGCGATCAGAGCCGGGAACATCTTCCACGAGGGGATGGCGATGGGGAAGTTCCAGGGGGTGATCATGCCGCAGACGCCCACCGGGCGACGGATTGCCACGCCGAACTTGTTCGGCATCTCGACGGGGGTGTGCTTGCCAAAGAGGCGACGACCCTCGCCAGCGGCGTAGTAGCCGCAGTCAATCGCTTCCTGGGTATCGCCCCGGGTCTCGGCGATGACCTTGCCCATCTCACGGGTCATCATCTGGGAGACTTCCTCTTTACGCCTGGCGAGGATTTGCGATGCCTTCATAATCATCAGTCCCCGCTCCGGAGCCGGAACCAGACGCCAGGTCTTGAACGCCTCGGCGGCGGCAGCCACAGCGGCGTCAACGTCGCGGGCGTCGGACTTGCAGAAGGTACCGATCAGGTCGTCGGTATTGGCGGGGTTGCGGTTCTCGTAACGCTCGCCGGTGGCGGATTCGACCCACTGACCGCCGATGTAGTTCTTGAAGTGTTTGGGTTCGGGCATGTTCTTCTCCTGAATCTGCTGAAGGGTAAATGACAAACCGAGTTAGGGGCAAGCTGTGCTTGCTCGCCCAGAAAGAATAAGCGGGGGGATTGTAGCAGCGACGGGGAGGAGGGTCAACCAAAGCGGCGTTGGGTAAACGCCTGTGCTGATTGTGAAAAAGAGCCAACCAACTGGTCGGCTCTGAGTATTCGTTACCCGTTAGTAGTGAGGTTACCTGAGCTACGGCGTGAGAATCAGACCAACCGCCGGGTTTATTACGAAGGCGGTGCTGTCTCCATCGGTTAAGAACTCATCCGCTGCCAGGCTGACCTCTAAGCCGAGTACGCTCCTATCCTCTGTCGAAGGGTAAAGAAGCTGTTTTCAGACCGAACTATATCACCATAGTGAGCCTCATAATATCCATCTTCCCACTTTATACCAGAATAGCCGCAATAGACTCCCCAGCCGAACTTAACAAATCCTTCGCCAAAGAACCCCTGGGCACCCAAAAAGAACTGGGCGATGGTAACATTCTCAGCGTAAGTTCGAGCATCATACGAGTGATAGTAATCTTTATCCCAGAAGCCAAAGTCAGCATCAAGGGAGATGAAGAAATCCCCAATGATGTTGTACCCAACCTGTAACCCAAAGTTGGTGAAACTGGCGTACGTACTGAAATCACCCAAATATCCAATACGAGGAATGATCAGGAAATCTCCCATTCCTTTTGGTTGATAGGCAGAAACAGAGGCGGTGGAAGAATCCTGGATACTATGGCTGCATTCCGGGCAGAAATTTGCGCCTTCCGGGACACTGGCTCCACATTCAGTGCAGAACTTTGCAGCAGGTTTTTCAGAGCCACACCCCGCACAGTAATTGGCATCATCCGAGTTATCCGCTCCACAATCAGGACAATCCCAGGCAAAAGCGGAAAAAACAAATAAGACGGTAATAAGCAACACCGATAGATACCGGAGCATTTTTTCTCCTTGTGCTGGTTAGTTCACCGATCGAGCCAATACGGCTCATTCTTCAGGTAAAACAGACCCCTTAGAGCGGATAATAAAAGCATAGTTGCGTTTTGTCAATTAAATTTGTCTCTGCGCAGTTTTAGGGTGGATGTAACCACCCTAAAACGTTTGAGCGAGAGCCGACCAACTGGTCGGCTTCGCATATTTGTTCTACGTTAGTGGTATTGTCGAAACTACCGCGTTACCACCAGGCGTTTCGTTGCCACGGTCTCGCCGTCCACCATCAGGCGGTAGAGGTAAACCCCCGGGGCAGCGGTGGAGGCATCCCAGCCCACGGCGTGGCGACCAGCCGTGCGGGTACCTTCGCTCAGCAGAGCAACTCGTCGTCCGGCGAGGTCATAGACCGCAAGCTCCACCGGGGCGACCTCGGTAAGGGTGAACTCGATTCGTGCCAATCCGGTGGTCGGGTTGGGATAGCTCTGAGAGAGGCTGACCTCACGGGCGGTGAACTGTCCGTCGAGATAATCCTCATCGCCGACGAAGACCCGGAAGGGCAACTCCGAAGCCAGCTCGGCAGCGGTCAGGTTAACGCTGTTCTCTGCCAGCAGGTCGATCCGTCGCCCCGCCGGAGTTTCCATTACAGCGGCGAAGCCCTCCTGCCAGCCGTTCTCCTGACTCCAGGATAGGGTGGCGTTAGCCGGAGCGGTGGTGTAGAAGCTCCAGGCGGCACCATCGGCAAAGGGCTTGCGGAGGTCGGTGCGGTAGCTGCCCGAACGATTAGGCCAGTCGCTCTCGAACCAGAGGTTACAGAGTCCGTCAAGACCCGGTGGATCGTGGCGTTCCAGCGAGTCGTACTGGTCGCTGGCGGACTGGTCAACCCCCAGGTGGTGGCTACTGTCGCTGCTAATGCCATCGGTCAGGGTAAAGGCAAGCTGCCACTGTTCGGCATCGCCCCAGGCAGAGCCAATCTCAGCAGTCGCCAGACTTTCCCGACCGATGCTGATTGCAACCGGGGCATCCGGTGAGCTTACCTGACCGGTAAGCTCCGGCAGGATCGTTCCACTGGAGCGGGGGGTGGTTAGCTCTACGGTTGCAGCAGGTGGTCTGCCTGCCGGAGGCGGAGTACTGCTGCCAATCGGCGGGATTATCAGATCACCGTCCTCGTTACTCCAGAGCCAGTAACCGCCGCCCGGGTGAATGCTGGTCTGGTCAGCCTCGTAGCCGCTGTCACCGTAGGTAATCGGAGCCTCCACATCAAGCCCACCAGTATTGCAGTCCACCCAGTCAATCGAGAAGGAGAAGGGGTTACCGATCAGGTTCCAGCCCGCGTACACCGTGATAGTGAACTCCTCATCTAGTGGCAGTCCCACGCCATCGTGTATAGATATCTCACTACAGCCGTCTTTGGTAATCAGCCAGAAGCCACCGCCGGGAGCGAGGTAGTCCGGGCTACCGATACCGTATTCGTAGTATTCCTCGTTATTTGGATCCCAGACGAAGAGTCGCCAGCGAGTGCCATCTATCTGTCCAAAGTCATCGGCGAACTGAGCATTGGCATCGGGATTGTCCAGCAGAGCCGGTATGCTGACCAGGCGATAGTCTGTAACATCGTTGCCCGGGGGCAGCTCCAGCGGACCGGTCAGGTTCTGGAAGGCTAGTCGTGCCGCCAGGGTAGAGGCGGGATAGTCCGCCGGATAGAGTGCATTGCCATCGGCGTTGATTGCACTGAAAGCGTAGAGGATTCCAGTCAAACTAAGGTAGTCGCTGTCCACATCCCAGCTCCAGACACCATCGGTGTTGTAGGTCATATCGAAGGTCTCGAAGCTATCGCTTCCGCCGTCGGCAATCAACACGTCAACGGAATCGGCAGGATTATCGGGGTCAATCCGGCAGGAGAGGGTGTTTGTTCCTTCGTAGTCCAGCGTGTCAATGAAGCTCCAGTCGGTGTCAAAAACCGGAACATCGCCGGGACCGAAGCTACCGGAGATGATCACCTGACCACCGATGGAGTTGCCGCCGTGGTCTACCAACTGTCCGCTGGAGTTATCGAAGTCAACGGTGTCGCCGGGGAATACCGTGGGAGTGCCATTCGTTGTGCTGAGGTAGATGAGCAGGGTATCGGAGGGGTAAACCGTCTCGCTCAGGGCGATGCTCTGTACCCCGCCACTGCCGTCGAGCCAGGTATGACCGTTGGAAAGAGGCAGGGCGGCATCGAGCTGGGCTGCCGTAGGCTGACAGGCTGGGTCCAGCGGCTCGGAGAAGCGGATCGCTACGTAGTCGCCGTCCTGAATGCCCGACTGGCTGTTCATATCAAATGCCTCGGCACTGTCAGCCGTCGGGGTGTTGTCGGCGCTGATGAAGAAGTTGCGATGCCCGTCGCGGGAATAAACCGAATGGATGCCGTCCTCGACCATTATCCGCCAGTGGTAATAAGCGTCGGGTAAAACGCCTACCGAGATTTCAGTAAGTGGTCCCGCGTCAAAGCTGTCCCAGTCAGCCGGGTCGTCTTCGGTACCCAACTCCAGGGTGTAGTTGAGGGTGTCGTCCTCGAAGTCCACCG
>JAIOSI010000145.1 GCA_021107695.1 bacterium | reverse complement strand
GCTGGAGACGGAACGGTCCAGCAGACGGTGGTCGTAAGCGCGCAGGCGGACTCTGATTTTTTCGCTGGTTGCCATAACCTTCTTTTTCCTGGATCTGCTCTGGAACAGAGCAGTTCTGGAGCGGTTAAAACGCCCCACTTTTTAATCTTGCCGCGCTGGCTATCTGGCTGGCTGTTTGTTACTCAGGATGTAAAAGTTAGTCCTGATTGTAAGCAGCCCCGTAGCCCCTAAATTGTCCGGGAAGGAGAAGTCGTCTTCTCCCTCCCGGAAGCTATCTCGTCTTTTGGTACTTAAAAGGTTGTTACTTGATGATCTCGCCGACAACTCCGGCACCGACGGTGCGTCCACCCTCACGGATGGCAAAGCGGAGCTCTTTTTCCATGGCGATGGGGGTGATCAGCTCGATCTCCATCTTCACGGTATCGCCGGGCATGACCATTTCGCTCTCGCCGATCTTGGTGATGGCGCCGGTAACGTCGGTCGTCCGGAAGAAGAACTGGGGACGGTAACCGGGGAAGAACGGGGTGTGTCGTCCACCCTCTGCCTGGGTCAGGATATAGACCTGGCTCTTGAATTGGGTGTGCGGGGTGATAGAACCCGGCTTCGCGAGAACCTGACCACGCTGGATGGCATCGCGATCGACACCACGAAGCAGACAGCCGACATTGTCGCCAGCCTGACCAGAGTCGAGGAGCTTACGGAACATCTCGACACCGGTAACAGTGGTCTTTTCGACCTTTTCCTGCATACCAACGATGTCAACCTTCTCGCCGACCTTGATGATACCGCGCTCGATACGACCGGTAACAACGGTACCGCGACCGGTGATCGTCATGGTGTCTTCGATGGGGAGCAGGAAGGGCTTGTCGGTGGCGCGCTCAGGTTCGGGGATGTAGGTATCAAGAGCTTCCATCAGCTCGAAGATGCACTTGACATCTTCCTCGTCTTTGTCGCCGGAGCCACTGTTCAGCGCCTTGAGGGCGGAACCCTTAACGAAGGGGATGTCGTCTCCGGGGAAGTCGTACTCGCTGAGGAGTTCGCGGACTTCCATCTCGACGAGTTCGAGGAGTTCGGGGTCGTCCAGCATATCCGTCTTGTTAAGGAAGACGACCATGTTGGGAACACCAACCTGGCGGGCAAGGAGGATATGCTCACGGGTCTGCGGCATCGGACCATCGGCGGCGGAGACGACGAGGATTGCACCGTCCATCTGCGCAGCACCTGTGATCATGTTCTTAACATAGTCAGCGTGACCAGGGCAGTCAACGTGAGCATAGTGCCGGTTTTCCGACTCGTACTCGACGTGGGCGGTGTTGATGGTGATGCCACGTTCGCGCTCTTCGGGTGCCTTGTCAATATCGTCGAAGTTGACGGCCTCGCAGAGACCAGCCTTCGAGAGATTGAGGGTCATCGCGGCGGTGAGGGTGGTTTTGCCGTGGTCAACGTGGCCGATGGTGCCAACGTTAACGTGGGGTTTAGTCCTCTCAAACTTTTCCTTGGCCATCCTGATCTCCTTTTTTTCTTCTTGCGACGGCTGATGAGCCGCTTTTGACAAATGGTTAAGTCTGGTTTATCAGTGGCAGATTCTGGATACTTGATAGCAAACAGCCCCAACATCGACTCGACTATATGCCGAGGGACGGGAAGTGTACCTTGTCGCAGTCAAAAAAGCAAGGGTTTATTTCCCTTTAAGAGCCTTCGTTCTGCACGTCCGGCTTGGCTGTTAGTTGTCTTAGCTCTACAACTGTTGGTATCTGTTATAGTTACAGGAATACTAAGAATCTAACGGCAGCCTCCCCATCGGACGAAAGACCAAAACACATCTAGGTCTAATGGATATTAACTACTCTACTCCTACGCCCACCAACGCCCCTTCGCCCCGACCGGAACCTCTTCGTAACGCAGGAACTGAAGGTTGTAGGCGGCGCGTCCCTGGGTCAGTGAGCGCACCGTGGTGGCGTAGCCGAACATCGTGGAGAGCGGGACAACCGCCCCGACAATCTGGGAGCCTGCCTGAGGGTCGGTATGGGTGATCTGCCCCCGGCGGGTGTTGAGGTCTTTGAGGACATTGCCGATAAACTCTTCGGGAACCTCGACCTCAAGCTCCATTACTGGTTCGAGTACCTGGGGCGTGGCGTTCTCGCAGGCTTGGCGGAACGCCCCGGTGGCTGCCGCCTGCATCAGCTCGGTGGTGGTGGCTTCGTCGTCGAAGGCGGCGGACTTGAGGGTAACGCTGATGTCGTCGAGGAGGGGATAGCCAGCCACGGAACCCACGGAAAGTCCCTGACGCGCTCCGGTCTCTACCACTTCGAGGAAGCGGGACGGGAGCAATCTGTCTGCTGCGGTAAAGGAGAAGCCGCTACCGGGTTCGCTGGGCTTGACCAGAAGCTCGACCCGGGCGAACTGGCGGGTGCCGTTGGGCAGGGTGCGGTCGATCTCGTAGTGACCCATGCCCTCGGCGGTGATACCCTCTTTATAGGCGATCATCGGCTCGCCGACGCGGCACACAACGCTGAACTCGCGCTTGAGCCGCTCAACGATAATTTCTAAGTGAAGCTCGCCCATTCCGGAAACCACCCGCTGTCCGGTCTCGTGGTCTTCGGTAACGGTGAAGGTCGGGTCGTCCTCGGCAAGGTTTTCCAGAGCGTCTTCCAGCTTGCGCTCGTCGGCGGAGCTGGAGGGTTCAATCGCCACCCGAACGACCGGCACCGGGAACTCGATCTCGCCCAGCGCAACGGGGTGTTCCTTCGCGCAAAGGGTGTCTCCGGTGCGGCAGCCTTTCAGTCCGACGGCGGCGGCGATCTCTCCGGGACCAAGCTCCTTCACGTCGGTCTTCTTGTCGGCGTGCATCTCCAGCAGGCGGTTAACGCGCACGCTGCGCCCGGTGTGGCTGTTGAGCAGAACATCCTTGACCGAAACCACTCCGGAGTAAGTACGGAAGAAGGTCAGCTTGCCGACAAAGGGATCGGTAGCAGTTTTGAAAACATAGATGGTCGCTGGCTCGGTGGGCTTTGGCTCCCGGCTGATGGTCTCGCCGCTTTTGGGGTGAACCCCCTGCACCGCACCACGGTCTTTGGGATTGGGCAGGTAATCGAGGATGCCGTCGATCACCGGCTGCACACTTTTGTTCTTGAGCGCGCTGGCGGCGAAGACCGGCTGAATCTCGCTGGCAAGAGTCCCTTTGCGCAGGGCTGCCTTCAGCTCTTCCACGGCAATCGTCTCGCCATCGAGATAGCGCATCATCAGCTCGTCGTCGTACTCTGCAGCAGTCTCGATCATCTGCTCGCGATACGGCGCGGCGAGTTCTGTCTGTTCTTCGGTCAGCGGAGAGCGGTTGACCGCCTCGCCCTTCTCACCGTCAAAGGTGATGTATTCTGAAGTAAGCAGGTCGATCACGCCGGAGAAGCTATCTTCGATACCGACGGGGATCGTTACCGGAATTGGGTTCGCGCCGAGTTTATCGACGAGGGAATCCACGGCACGGTCGAAGTTGGCACCGACCCGGTCGAGCTTGTTGATCATCACCAGGCGGGGAACGCCGTAGCGGGTCGCCTGCTTCCAGACGGTCTCGGACTGGGGCTGAACCCCGGCTACTCCACAGAATACGCCGACCGCTCCGTCGAGAACCCGCAGGGAGCGTTCGACCTCGACGGTGAAGTCCACATGCCCCGGTGTATCAATAATGTTGATTTTGTGGTCGAGCCAGTGGCAGGTCGTCGCGGCGGAGGTGATGGTGATCCCCCGCTCCCGCTCCTGATCCATCCAGTCCATCTCGGCGGCGCCTTCGTGAACCTCGCCGATCTTGTGCGTCTTGCCGGTATAATAAAGGATGCGCTCGGTGAGGGTCGTCTTGCCGGCATCGATATGCGCCATGATCCCCACGTTGCGGATCAGTTTGATTTTGTTACCAATTTTGGAGGTCGGTTGGGGCATTTTATGAGGGTTGCTTCCGTTGTAGGGACACGGCGCGCCGTGTCCCTACGGAGAACTGCATAATCTCCGCAAGGATGCCCCCACAACAATACGCAAACAACAGCCCCTCAGAGGAGGTTGTCGGGGCAGCTCCGGGCTGTACGCACGGTAAAGCGATTGCTCCGCCGGGGCGGAGAGTCCAGGCTTGATCGGTCTCCGTAGAGACCTGAATCAAAATCATCAGGGCAACATCATAACGATGGGAGGATAAATCTGCCCCCACTCTGATGACCCCGTTTTACCCTTGTCGGCGGAGGTTGGCTCCGGGCGGAGCCGTATCTGCCATAGCGGGTGGGCTGGTTGGTGGCATTTCTGCAAGAACAACACCTGATGCGTCGTTCTTTTCGCAATGCCCCCAAAGTAGCCCCACGGGACTGGGGTGGGTCGGCGGGTATCCTGTCGCGAAG
>JAIOSI010000030.1 GCA_021107695.1 bacterium | reverse complement strand
TGGCTGAGAAGTTCTTTGCGGCGGAGATTGACCATCTGGAGATTATTGATCTGGAGCAATACTAAGAAAAATGCTAAAAGCCGATGTCATCACTCTGCACCCCGATCCGGTGGCTGCCTATCTGGGAGCCTCCATTCTTCGTCGAGCTCAGGAGAAGGGGCTGGCAGAGCTGAACGCCGTCAATCTGGCGGAGTTCTGCACCAACGGCGATCCTCGCCACGCCGACGATTATCCCTTCGGCGGTGGAGCGGGAATTATCCTCAAGGCGAAGCCAATCTTCGACGCGGTGGAGTCAGTCCGCAGACCGGAGAGCATCGTGATTATGCCCGATGCCGGCGGGCAGCGGCTCGACCATCGGCTGGCTCGGAAGCTCTCTATGAAGCAGCATCTGATCTTTATCTGCGGGCGTTATAAGGGGATAGACGAGCGGGTGCGGAGCCTCGTTGACCTGGAGGTCTCTCTGGGTGATGTCGTCTTTACCGGCGGTGAGCTGGCGGCGATGGCGGTGATTGACGCCGCAGTGCGGCTGATTCCCGGGGCGATTACCGATGCGACCTCAGCTCTGGAGGACTCTTTTGAGGGCGAGGGACTCCTCGACTGCCCGTGGTTTACCCGTCCGGCTGAGTATCGGGGCGTGACTGTGCCAGAGGTGCTGCGTTCCGGTAATCACGCGAAGATCGTCCACTGGCGGCGAGAGCAGGCGTTGGAGCGAACCCGACGGCTGCGCCCCGACCTGCTGGAGGAGTAGCGTTCTTAAACTATGTGTAGGAGCGGATCAATCCAATAGATATTGGTGTCCGCCTTTTTCTATACCACAGAGGGCGAACACAAGGTTCGCCCCTGCAACATCTTACAAAACCTGTAGGGGCACGGCGTGCCGTGCCCTCCGTAGAATACCGGGATATTCACAAAGGGCAGACACAGGGGTCTGCCCCTACAGTTATGTTTACAGAGAGAGGGAGCGCAAATGCGCCCCCTCTTTGTTGTTCAGCAACGTGCAGCTTTAGGCTGCCTTCTCCACGACATCATAACCGAAGTTATGGAGCGACCAGCGGGAGCGGGATTGCTCAAGGTTTTCTGGGCGAAGCCCAGCCTTGTGATGCAACACACCGCGTTGCCAGCTTTAAGCTGCCTATTTGAAGGCTTCGGAGAAGTCCTTCGCGAACTCGTTGAAGCTCGTGGCTGCCTTGCCCGTGATCTTTTTGTAATCCGAGGTAACGACGCTGAAGCCGCCATCCTTGGTGTACTTCATCAGGTCGATCATCGCACCGACCATCATCTCCGGCATTCCCGAATCTTTCATGCCCTGGGCTGCGGCTTCCGGGGGAATGTCAACATAGACAACCTCACGACCACTGGCTTCGGCGAGCTGCTTTGCCGCTTCGTGGTAAGAGATTGCCTTTGTGCCGGTAATGGTATAGGTTTTGCCTTCGTGTCCTTTACCGGTCAGAACGCCAACGGCGGCGGTGGCGATGTCTCTCGTGTCAATAAAGCTGACCGAGGTGTCGCCCATCGCCATGAAGAACTTGCCCATTGCCTTGATGCTATCAGCGTTCATGAAGAAGTTCTGCATGAACATGCTGGGACGCAGGTTGGTGAAAGAAACACCGCTCTCGGCGAGGGCTTTCTCTGCAATCAGGTGCAGACCAGCCATACCGTAGGTTGGGGTATCAGCGGCACCGTGGGCGGAGAGCTTGACAATGTGCTTCACGCCAGCATCCTTGGCTGCTTTGGCGAAGCTGCTGGTCAGCTCGGCGATACCAGGCATCGGGGACATAACCAGGAAGACCTTCTCGACACCCTTAAGAGCCGGGGCGTAGGTCTCTGGCTTTGAATAGTCCAGTTCGGTAAGCTCGACGTTAGCAGATTTGAGGTTCTCTGCCTTGGCGGGATTGCGAACCGCTGCACGGACTTTGAAGCCTGCTGCGGCAAGCTGCTTTACAACCTTGCCACCGACGTTGCCGGTAGCACCTGTTACGAGGATCGTTGACATGTCATACTCCTGTTTGGGATTGTTTTGGTCTGTCGGACTAGATAGTTCAGTTAGTTAGTGGTTCTGATGAGACGCTGGAAGGTAACCATCTCGAAGCTGCCGAAGAACTTTGGCACATCGGGATGGGAGAGGAAGGCACCGATCGCAGCGTCAACACTCTCATTCGATTCCCAGCTTACCATACCGACGGTGGTGTCGTCGTTAATGGATGCAAACTCGCGATTGCCGATGAATCCCTTGCTATCCATAAGGATCTCAACAACGGTGGGCAGATACTTCTCAAAGCTCTCCATATCGCGAATTTTACGAACGGGGAACTCCATGCACTGACCTGACTCGGCAATGATTTTGTCCAGCTCGATGGGCTTTCCGTCCAGAGGTACAACCTGGAGAAAGGCGAGCATATCAAAGGTCTCGAAGAAGGCACCGGCTTCGAGCAGTCTCATTAGCACCTTGCCAGCATTCTCGTAGGCTTCGGCAGATTCATAAACCGTCATGCCGACGTACACATTGTCCACCGCTACCGGAGCGAAGTCAGTACCAAGGCTGCTAACGGATTTGAACTCAGCATCGGCGATAATGCAGGGCTGCTCTTTGAGCAGCTTGATGAATGCCGAGCGAGCGGCGATGAACTCGTCCATCTGACCATCTTTAACCTGGCGGACGGCGATCTCCATAATCTGTCCTGCTGCCATATCTGTTTCCTCCTTTTGATCGCAATCTCCATGATCGCAATCTTCGTTACAGTCGTGGTCGGTTTTACAGTCCTTGCATCCGGTGAATACTGTCAGCATGAGCAGCACTCCCAGTAGTACCAGCATGAGCGGGTTGAATCGTTTCATAGACATCTCCTTTTGTCTGTGGATTGTTGTGCTGAAGCGGAGCTTAATGTGGTTCGTGGGCGAACTATCGTTTCAAAAAAACTTATTCAATGAGATTGCTGTCGATTTTTTCCAGCAGCGCGATCAGGATTTCTCGCTCGCTTTCCGGCATGTCGTCATAGACCTTCTCGACGAGCCTGCTGGAGATCGCTCCAAACTTATCCCCCATAGATCGAGCCTTCTTCGTCAGGGAGACATAGATCACCCGATGGTCATCATTGCAGGGAACCTTGCTTACATATCCATGACGAGCCAGAGTGTTGATGGTTCCGGTGATCGTTGACTTGGCGCGGCGGGTATTGGCGACGACCTTGCTGATTGGTACTGGTCTGTCCTGGCTGGACAGGTAGCCGAGGACGACTCCGTGAGCACAACGGACTCCGGTAAGCTCTTCCCGGGCAAGCTCCTGCTTGATGAACTTATTTGCCCGTTCTCGGATTCGGGAGATCAGGGCAATAATTTCCGTTGTCTTCATCTCTCTCCATAAGTAGTTCGCCACCGAACTACCGACGCAGTGTAACCAGACGGTCAGCTTTTGTCAAGACTTTATTTCCAGAAACTTCGCTATTCTCCGCCAGGGGGCGAGGAGGCGTTTGCTCTTCCACTGGCGACCGAGGATTAGCTGGAAGGCTGGTCCCAGGTGTCCCGTCGGTAGCTCCAGATACTCGCAGTTCCAGCGTTTTGCCAGCAGGCGTTGGAGCCGCGTCTCGATTACC
>JAIOSI010000099.1 GCA_021107695.1 bacterium | reverse complement strand
AGCGCCGCCATCCAGTTCTCCTCGGTCAGCGGCAGGTAGTTGGAGAGCGCGCCCAGCAGGATGATGTTGGCGGCGCGGGGTTCGCCAACCTTCGTGGCGATCTCGGTAGCCTTGAAGAGGTAATACTTCTTCGCTGCTGCCTCCAGCCGCTCGTTGATGTCAGCGGGATAGTCGAAGGGACCAGAGCTGACCGTCATCGGCCAGATCTCCAGATCATTGACCACGGCGATGCCCTTGCCCGGCTTGAGGTGGTCGAGCCAGCGAACGCCTTCCAGCCGCTCAAACGCCATCAGCACATCGGCTTCGCCCCTGACGATTAGCGGGCTTGCGACCCGATCGCCAAAGCGAACATTGGAGACCACAGAGCCGCCGCGCTGGCTCATCCCGTGAACCTCGGACTTCTTGACATCGTGTCCGGCACCAATTGCCGCCTCGGAGAGGACTTCGCTTGCCAGGAGAACACCCTGACCGCCGACGCCGCAGATCAAAACGTTGGTAATAGCCATCTTGCTCCTTATCAGGTCAAACGGTTGGGTGAGTTATTTCTGTTTTTCGTAGTAGTCGTAGCTACCCGTCATCTCAGGGTCGCTTGACACCGGGACGATGGCATCGAACTTGCAGACCTGGAAGCAGAGACCACAGTCAACGCAGAGAGTGGGGTCGAAGCGAGCCTTGCCGCCCTTCTTACCCGGATGACCGCTGGGGGTGATGCCCATGCAGCCCAGGCGAATACAGGCGTTGCAGCTGTTACATTTATCCTCGTTGACGAAGTACTTAATCGTCGGTATCTTTTTGGCTTCGGGAATCAGGGCGCAGGGGCTTTTGAAGATCAGCACCGCCGGACCTTCGTGATTCATCGCTCCGATCAGCTCGTTTTTGGTGGCTTCGAGATTCAGGGGATCAACGGTTCTGACGTAGTCCACACCGCAGGCGCGAACAAGCGGCTCGAACTCGATCTCCCAGGCCGGTTCACCCTTGAGGGTATAGCCGGTCGCCGGGTTCTGCTGATGTCCGGTCATCGCGGTGATGCGGTTGTCGAGGATGCAGACCGTGGTGAGACCCTTGTTGTAAACCAGGTCAATCAGCCCGGTGATGCCGGAGTGGAGGAAGGTGCTTTCACCGATGGTAGCAACCATCCGCCGGGTGAAATCCTTGCCCTGAGCCAGCTCCAGACCAAAAGCCACGGTAATCGAGGCTCCCATATCCACGCAGGTGTCCATCGAGCTGAGCGGTGGTAAGGCTCCCAGAGTGTAGCAACCGATGTCTCCGGTAACGACGGCCTTCAGCTTGCGCAGGGTATCGTAAACCCCCCGATGGGGGCAGCCGGGACAGAGGGTCGGCGGACGGGGCGGCAGCTCGCCGATGTCAATCGGTGAAAGGTACTCTTTTGCTACCTTGTAGCCAGCCTTTTTGAAACCGTCAGCAACCCGCTGCTGGTTAAGCTCATTGAGACCGGGGATGATGTCCCTGCCGATGACATCGAGCCCGGCGGCCTTTAGCTCTGTCTCGACCAGCGGGTCATTTTCCTCGACCACGTAAACCTTGTCGTACTTGGCGTGGAACTCACGGATCAGCTTCATAGGCAGCGGCCAGGAGAAACCGAGCTTGAGGATGTCCGCCTGGGGCATGACCTCGCGGGCGTACTGATAGCCGATACCCGAAGCGATGATGCCGAGGTCGCTATCGCCGGTTCCCTTGTCAACAAAGTTCCATTCGGAGTTGCAGGCTTCTTCTTCCAGTTGCGCCAAGGCTTCTTCCAGCCGCGCCCGGCGTACCCGCGCCCGGGCAGGCAGAATCACCCGGCGGGAATCTTCTTTCTTGTACGGAGGAATCTCTTTCTCCACCCGCTCGCCACAATCAACCATGCTCTTGGAATGGCAGATACGAGTGGTCATACGCAGCAGGAAGGGAACCTGATACTTCTCCGCCAGCTCCATCGCCGTGCCGATCATATCTTTGGATTCCTGGCTGTCCGCTGGCTCCAGCAGTGGCACCTTGGCGTGGCGGGCATAGTGGCGATTGTCCTGCTCGTTCTGCGAGGAGTGCATCCCCGGATCGTCGGCGGTGATGACGACCAGTCCGGCATCGGGTCCGATGTAGGCAAAGGAGAAGAAGGGGTCGGCGGCTACGTTCAGCCCGACATGCTTCATCGCCACCAGGGCGCGCGCTCCACCAAAGCTGGCCCCAATGGCGATCTCCATCGAGGTTTTTTCGTTAACCGACCACTGGGCATAGATATCGTCGTATTTGGCGACGTTTTCCAGGATTTCCGTCGAGGGAGTACCCGGATAGGCGGCGGCAACCTGAACGCCGTACTCGTAGGCACCACGGGCGATAGCCTCGTTACCGGAGAGGAAGAGCTTCACAGAGCCTCCTTGAAATGGAACGGTTGGGAAAGGTAGTTAAGCAGGTGAATCTTAACGCAGTAGCGGACGCTTGGCAACGGTAAAGATTGACTGAGAGCTACTCGTAAAACAAAAATAAAGGAGCAGACAAATATCGATTTAGCGAGTATTGTTGTCTGTTCTGAATATGAGCAGGGTGTTGACGCAGAAGTCAACCTTCAGGTCGGCTCACGAATAGGCGGTAAGGAGAGGATTGTCGGTTCATGATAAACTTGCGGCGGGCATTTTTGCCGATGAGGCAATGCCCGCCCTACATTAAATCCACTAGTATGCTAACCGTAAGGGCAGACTCATCTGTCTGCCCCTTTTCAATCAATACTTGTATGCTATCTACTCGCCGGAGGTCTCCGCTGAACTGGTCGCCTCTTCCAGTCGAAGAGCATCGCGCTCATCGAGGATTTGGAAAATCCGCCGGACGGTGGTCTCGGCATCCGCAGGCATTATCTCCTGATTGTACTTGTCGATATGATAGCCCAGTCCACCATTTCCCGGCTCTACTTCAATAACTCCCGGAGTAAAGCTGCCGTCGATGAGCGCGGACAAAGCAGAGTAAACCGCGTCGCTGACATTGCGCAGCATACTGGTCAGCACATGCCCTCGCTCAATCCAGTTCTGGTTCAGGTCGCTGCCGATGGCGAGGGCGTTGTTATCAGCAGCCGTGGCAAAGACTCCCTCAGAGGCGTTTCCGCAGAAGGCGAAGATGATGTCCACCCCACGGTCGTACTGCTTCTGGGCAAGCTGCTGCGCCCGCTCGGTGTTATC
>JAIOSI010000141.1 GCA_021107695.1 bacterium | reverse complement strand
CAGATGCACATTATCATCGGAATCGCAGGCGGCGTACATGAACCAATCTACGGGAGTCTGGGCGGGGATCAATAGCTTTGAGTCAACCAGATAAGAACCGTCAGCAGTATCCACCTGGGTGTACCAAATGTCCAGATCACCTGTTGTATTGCGACGAAAAAAGATGTGGGCATGACCGAGGGAATCTACGGTAACAGTTCCTGCACGATCCTCTATGCCATCTTTTTCAAAGATTCGGGTTGGAGGAATAGTTAGTTCACCAGCTTCATTCACCTGAGCAAAGCTGACATCGTAGTAAACGGTTGACCAACCACTATACCAAGTAATGAATTGTTGATCGTCGGGTGTGTAAGCCGCCACTGGTGTGCGATCGCTATGCTCACTATCGATAATATAGGTAGGTTCCTCCCAGGCTACCGCAAAACAGGACAACGAAACCAGCAAAACTGTCAAGAGTAGAGTCTTCATAGTTTTTCACCTCACTGCCTAAGTAGCACAAAAGAAAGAGAGAGGCAAGGCCTCCCTCTTGGTTTATCAGTCAGCGTTATCGTGGGAGGCATCGTGCCTGTACTGTCCCCACTGAATGTCAGAGGCTAGACCTTCCAACTCTAGTGCAATCACCTTATCTCCAGCAACTTGGTATCGCGGTTCAGTGGAACGGGCAACGAGCAGTGCCACCTAGGTGCGATTGACACGCCAAATGAGGAAGAGACCGGTTACCCCAAAGAGGATATTGGGGAAGAACGCCGCCCAGAATGGTGTGATCACCTCGGACTGCCCCAGCGCGCGACCCACGGCGATGAACCCCCAAAGGACGAAGCCCAGCAGTACGGCTACGCCAAAACCGAGGGCGGTTCCGGAGCGGGCGGTACGGATTGCCAGCGGCGCACCGAGGAGAACGACGATAAGGTTTGCCAGCGGAACGCTGATTTTAAGGAGCAGCTCGACCCGCTCCTTGGCGGCGACCTTGCCCGCCCGTTCGAGGCGATCAATATGCGCCGAAAGCTCAGCGTAGGTCATGTCTTCCGGCGTTTTTGCCAGGATGCCGAACTCATCGGGCTTCTCCACAATATCAACGATCAGCTCCGGGGTCTGGGTGAAGGTTAGTTCTTCACCTTCCGGTCCGAAGGTGCGAACCTCGCAGCCGGTGAAGTGCCACTTACCGTCTGCACCATACTCGGCTTCACGGGCATCAATTCGCTCGATGGCGCGGGTGGGGTCTTCTGGGTCAAGCTGGAGCAGGGAGGGACTGATCATTGTGGCAGGGCGATGCTCATCGTGATAGGCAGAAAGCAGACCGGCGAAGAGGAGCTTGTCGCCAATGAGGTAGGCGGAGAAATTGTTGGTCTCCATTCGCCGGGCTTCGTCCTTGTGGTCGAAGACCCAGAGCTTGATGGCTATATTGCGTTCATTGGCGGGGGGAACGACAATCTCTCCCCACGCCCAGATGAAGCCGGAGATGACCATCCCCATAATGATAAGCGGCAGGAAGACCCGATAGAGGGAGATTCCCCCTGACTTCATTGCCGTTATCTCGGAGTTCTTGCTGAGGATGCTGATGCAGAAAAGAACACCGAGGAGTACCGCGATGGGGTTGATCCACTTGATGACGAAGGGGATCATATAGAGGTAGTACTCGGCGATGACTCCAGCGTCGGTGCCACGCTCGATGAACTTCCCCACGGTCTCGATGAAGTTGACGACGAGGTAGATCGCGATAAATGCCAGAATCGCATACAGATAATACCGTATGAAGGTGGCAACAATATATCGATCCAGCCGACGACCGAGCATCTGAGGAATACCTTTTATAAGTGTGATTTTGAGAGTGTAACTTTTGGGCGATTAGCCTCTCACACCGACCCTCTACCCAAAGGGGAGAGGGAGAGCAAGTATGGCGTTTTTTCTCTATTCTGACATGAGATGGATGAGATTTTACTTCTCGCAACGAACAATGCAGGGCGGAGATTTTAGCCGATAAGGCAATCCCCGCCGTAGCTCTCGCAAGGAGTTGAAATCCCTTGTATTAAGATCAAAATCAACCAACTCTAAGAACCGCAACAAGGCTAGTTATTCAGAGGTCTAAATCTCTACGAAGACTGGGGGGACGAGGTTTCCTCAGGCTCCACTGGCTCTTCATCTTCGTTTACCAGAATAGCAATGGCAGAAAGGTGATCGTCATCCTTCATCCGCATCAGTCGGACACCCTGGGTATTGCGACCGACCTCGGAAACATCGGCAACACGGGTGCGAACGACCATCCCTCCCTCGCTCATCATCAGCATCTCTTCACTACCATCAACCAGACGAGTAGCGATCACCGCGCCGTTACGCAGGGTCGTCTTGATGTTGATGACTCCCTGCCCACCTCGGTTGATCAGGCGATACTCCTCTACGGGGGTGCGCTTGCCGTACCCATTGACGGTAGCGGTGAGCAGACCCGATTCGGCAAGTTTTTCCGAATCAACTACCGCCATCCCGACCACGGCGTCGTCGGAGTTTTCCTCGCTGAGTTTCACGCCGATGACTCCCTGAGCCGAGCGTCCCTGAGCGCGGAACTGAGCCTCTTCACAGCGCATCGCCTTGCCATAGCGGGTAGCCAGCACAACCTGTTGCTTGCCGTCGGTCAATCTGACACCGATAAGGTGATCTTCCGGACGCAGGGTCAAAGCGTAGATTCCGTCCTTGCGGACGTTGCTGAAGAGGTTCACCGCAATCCGTTTTACGTAGCCCTGTGCCGTCGCCATGACCAGATAGTGTTTGTCGGAGTCCAGGTCGCGCACGGGGACTACGGCGTTGAGCCGCTCGTCTTTGTCCAGCTTCAGCAGGTTGACAATCGCCTTGCCCCGCGCCAGCCGGGAAGCCATCGGGATGTCGAAGACCCGTAGCCAGTAACAGCGACCGGAGGTGGTGAAGCAGAGCAGGTAATCGTGGTTATAGGCGATGAAGAGCTGATCGACGAAGTCTTCCTCTTTGGTCGAGATTCCGGTTACGCCGGAACCGCCCCGTCCCTGAGTCTTGTAAGCGTCGATCTCCATCCGCTTGATGTAGCCCTGATGGGTAATCGCCACCACGACCTGCTCATCGGCGACGAAGTCCAGCTTGCTCAGTTCCTGCTCGGCGGCGACGATAGCAGTCCGGCGGGGATCACCGTATTTTTCTGCCAGCCCAAGGAGGTCATCCTTAATCAGGCCCTGAATCATCGTCCGACTACCCAGTAACTCCTCAAGGTAGGCAATCTTTTTGCGCAGTTCGTCGTATTCTTCACTGAGCTTGTCCCGCTCCAGAGCAACCAGACGGGAGAGGCGCATTTCGAGAATCGCCTTTGCTTGGGCAGCGGAGAAAGACCAGCCGCTCATCAGCTTCTCGGCCGCGACATGTACATTCGTCGCCGCCCGCAGGGTGTTGACGATGTTGTCAATATCATCGAGAGCCAGCATCAGCCCCTCGACGATGTGGGCACGCTGACGAGCATGAGCAAGCTCGTAGCGACTGCGTCGCTCGACTACCTCAATCCGATGGTTGATGAAGTGGCTGAATATCTCGTGAAGCGGCAGGTACTGCGGCTCTTTGTTAACCAGAGCGAGGTTGATGACCCCGAAGGTTCCCTGAAGCTGGGTGTGGCGGTGGAGGTGATTGATGATCAGCTCGGCGTTGGCATCACGTTTGAGATCGATCACTACGCGCAGTCCCCGGCGGTCGCTCTCATCACGGAGGTCGGAGATACCCTCAATCGTTTTGTTGCGCACCAGCTTGGCAATCTGCTCTACCAGGCGCGCCTTGTTGATCTGGAAGGGAATCTCGGAGATAACGATCTTCTCGCGTCCGTTCTTTTTCTTCGGCTCTTCAATCGTCGTCCGACCACGGACGGTGAGCTTGCCCCGTCCGGTCTGATATGCCTCCAGAATACCGCTGCGTCCAAGGATTGCCCCGCCGGTGGGGAAGTCCGGTCCCGGCATAATCTTCATCGTCTCCGCCAGGGACATTTCCGGGTTATCGATGTAGGCGGTAACCGCCCGGCAGACCTCGCCCAGATTGTGCGGCGGAAAGTGGCACGCCATTCCAACGGCGATGCCCGTGGAACCGTTGAGCAGCAGGTTGGGCAGCCGCGCCGGCATCACGACGGGTTCTTTCAGCGACTCGTCAAAGTTGGGGACGAAGTCAACGGTATCCTTCTTAATGTCTGTCAGCAGCTCTTCGGCAATCCGGCTCAGTCGAGCCTCGGTATAACGTGTCGCCGCCGCCGCGTCGCCATCAATCGAACCAAAGTTGCCCTGAGGGTCAACCAGCGGATAGCGAGAGGTAAAGTCCTGCGCCAGCCCGACAAGAGTGTCGTAAATCGCCTGGTCGCCGTGGGGGTGGTACTTACCCAT
>JAIOSI010000065.1 GCA_021107695.1 bacterium | reverse complement strand
CCCCCAGTGGGGGGAGGGGAAGGTTTTGAAGCAGCTGCAACTATGCAGAGGCTAACCTCGTGTTCGATTTTGCTTCATTGCTTTGTCCTCTTGAAGCTGCTAACATCTCTGGTTCACAACTGGGTACCAAGCTCTTTTTCCAAGGATTCCGATGGGTCTGTTATCGAAAATATTTGGCACGAAGTTCTCCCGCGACGTTAAGAAGGTTACCCCGCTGGTGGAGGCGGTCAACGCCCGAACCGAAGAGCTGGTCGAACTGCGTGATGAAGGATTTAAGCAGCTTTACGAGAATCCCGGTGAGCTGGAGCTGATCGGCTCTGCGGCGGAGTTTGCCGCCGAGGGCGAACTCAAACGCTGGAGCCTTGCGTTTTCTGCGCGGACTAATCTGTTGCGGGCAAGGCTGGAGGCGGAATGGGAAAAAGCCGCTGAGGCTGGCGTGGAAAAAGAGGAATACTGGGCAAAGGCGATGGACGACGAGATGCTCATCGAAGCCTACGCCACGGTGAAAGCAGCCTGCTTCAAGCTGAAGGAGCTGAAAGCCCACTGGGAGGTCGTTGACCACGACACCGCCTGGGAGATGGTGCCTTTTGATGTGCAGATTATCGGCGGAATCTACCTTCATAAGGGATCCATCGCCGAGATGGCAACCGGTGAGGGTAAGACCCTCGTGGCGACGATGCCGCTTTACTTCAACGCCCTGACCGGGCGTGGCACCCACCTGATTACGGTTAACGACTACCTCGCCCGGCGTGATGCCGAGTGGATGGGCGGACTCTACAACTTCCTCGGTCTCACCGTGGGGGTTATCCAGCATGACCAGCGTCCGGCGGAACGCAGGCTCTGCTACGCCAGCAACATCACCTACGGAACGAATAACGAGTTCGGCTTCGACTACCTCCGTGATAACGGCACGGCGGCAACCCCGGAACACTGCGTTCAGCGACCGCACTACTTCGCGATTATCGATGAGGTTGACTCCGTGCTGATTGATGAAGCCCGGACTCCGCTGATTATTTCCGGTCCGGCTCCGGTCTCGACCCATCGCTTCGACAAGCTCAACCCTCTTGTGCGTAATCTGGCAAAAAAGCAGCAGAACCAGATGGCAAAGCTGCTCACCGAGGCGGAACGGGCGTTAAAAGAGGAGACCGACCAGACGGACCGCCTCGCCGCCCGGAAGCTGCTGCTGGTGAAGTACGGCTCGCCGAAGAACCGCCGCCTGATGAAGATTCTCGAAGACCCTTCACTCCAGCGGCTGGTGCAGGAGGTTGACAACGAGCTGCGGATGGGTAAGGGGATCTCGGACTTCAAAGAAGAGCTGTTTTATACGATTGAGGAGAAGTCCTTTAACACCGACTTGACCGAGAAGGGACGGGCGGCTCTTTCGCCGGACAATGCCGACCGTTTCATCATGCCCGATGTTGATGCGATGCTCGCCGAAGCCGATGAGGTCGAGGGTGTTACCGAAGCGGAGCGTGAAGAGCTGCGCGGAAAGAAGATTGACGAGGCGGCGATTCTCACCGAGGAAATCCAGAACATCATCCAGCTCGTCAAGGCGTACACCCTCTACGAGCGTGATGTGGAGTACGTCGTCAAGGACAACCGGGTGATGATCGTGGATGAGTTCACCGGGCGACTGATGGCGGGACGGCGGTTCTCCGACGGGCTGCATCAGGCACTGGAGGCGAAAGAGGGCGTTAAGATCGAGCGGGAGACGATCACGCTGGCAACGATCACCCTCCAGAACTACTTCCGGCTCTACGAGAAGCTGGCAGGCATGACCGGAACGGCGGAGACCGAGGCGGCGGAGTTCCACGACATCTATGCCCTCAACGTCTCGGTTATTCCCACCAACGAGCCAATCCGCCGGGTTGACCACGACGACCTGATCTTCAAGACCAAGCGGGAGAAGTACCAGGCGGTCATCGAGGAAATCGAAGAGATGCGGGAGCTGGGTCGTCCGGTTCTCGTCGGTACGATCTCGGTAGAGGTCTCCGAGGTTCTCTCCCGACTGCTCAAGCGGCAGAAGATTCCCCACAGTGTCCTCAACGCCAAGCAGCACCAGAGCGAGGCGGACATCGTCCGTCAGGCGGGGCATTCCGGCAACGTAACCATCGCCACCAACATGGCGGGGCGTGGTACCGATATCAAGCTCGGTGCCGGCGTACTCTGGTGCCTGATTGACCCGACGACGAACCAGCTTGTTCCTCAGGACGAGGTTATCGAAGAGAACGTCGCCAAACTGGACAGCCTCTGCTGCATCAAGTGTCGTCGCCTGGATTCTGAAGGCAACGAGCGTAGCTACGACTGTGCCAGCTGTCCCAAGATTCTGGCACAGTGCGAAGCGGGAACAGAGAAAGCACCGGAAGCGAACTACAAAATGCCCTGTGGGCTGTTGATTAACCCCGCCTCCCCGCCGAAGGACGAAGCCACCGTCAAGGAGTTCATGAAGGACGGCGGGCTGAACGCCTGCGGGTTGCACATCATCGGTACCGAGCGGCACGATGCCCGCCGAATTGACCGCCAGCTTCGCGGGCGCGCCGGTCGCCAGGGCGACCCCGGCTCCTCCCGCTTCTATCTCTCCACCGAAGACAACCTGATGCGCCTCTTCGGTTCCGACCGCATTGCTCTGGCGATGGAGCGGGCAAACGTTCCCGAAGGCGAGCCTATCTTCCATCCGCTGATTACCAAGATGATAGGCACGGCGCAGAAGAAGGTCGAAGACCATCACTTCAGCATCCGTAAGAACACCCTAGATTACGATGATGTAGTCAACAAGCAGCGTGAGGTTATCTACACCCTGCGGCGGCGGTTCCTGGAGGGCGAGAACCTTAAAGATCATATCCTCGGCTTGATGGGTGAGGCCTGCGAAATAAAAGCCGACCAGTACTGCCCCGACGACGAGACGCCCTCGCACTGGGACATCGCCTCGCTACGCCACTGGTTCATGAGCCACTTCCCCATCGGATTGAAGGACGAAGACTTGGTTCGTCTCGTCGAAGAGAAGGGCAAAGAGGGGCTGCTTCAGGGGCTGGAGCTGGCTTTAGGCAAGGCGTACGAACTCCGTGAGAACAGCTATACCCCGGAGCAGATGGCGATATTGGAACGCTGGGTGCTGCTCAGTCATCTGGATAAGGCATGGAAGGAGCATATCACCGCGCTGCAGTCTATCCGTGAAGGAATCGGACTCCGTGCCTACGCCCAGCGAGATCCGCTGATCGAGTACAAGCAGGAGGCCTTCGAGGCGTTCTCTGCCATGCTCGACGAAATCAATAACGACATCGTAACCCGCTTCTTCAAGTATCGCCTCACCGACCGTGCCTCGCAGAATGCCCAGAAGCAGACCCAGAGCTTCAGCAACACCAAAGAGTCCGGCTCAAAGTCTCAGTCGAAGGCAAAGAAGGTCAAACGGGACGACAGCGGACATAAGCTCGGACGCAACGACCCCTGCCATTGCGGCTCTGGCAAAAAGTACAAAAAATGCCACTGGGACGAGGATCATAAGTAGCTGAGGTACTTGACTGAAGCCAGTACAGGGTGAGCATCAAAGGGATAATCACCTAACCGTGTACCTGCCTGAGGAAGTAACTCATGGTTATTATCTTAGTTACAGGCTATTCTCGGAGACACTTCCAGAATGGCTGAAAGTGGCAGAGTCAGAGGCTCGATTGATTTGATGGTGTGGGGGATTTTTACGACGAACATATTTGTATGCCTGCATCATCAGCGGTCGCTGCATTACACCTCGGAAAAAAGGCACAGGGACGGCGGTGGCACGCTTTGTAAAACGAGTTCTGCCTAAGCGTGTGCAGCTTCAAGCTGCCGCCACCGCCTGCGTTTTAGCTGAATTACAGATTAGACGCAATTTACGCAGCAGACGCTCGGCTGGTAGGATTTTGAGTGATTATCTCAAACGATATCGACTTATCTTAAGGGTTGTTTGACAGTTTATTGTACAGGAGATTTTCTATGTCAGGGTTTCAAGAATCACTAAATCGTCGTTACCTTCTGGTCGTTGTGCTTATATCCCTGTTGGCGTCATTTGCTGTGCAGCTGCCCGCCCTGCAAAGTACGCTGAGGACAGATTCGCTGAATCATAATTACGATTTCCTTGACGATCGTAGTCCATTTGCTGGCTTTACTACATTTTATTATGGTCATGCTACCTATTACCGTCCTGTTTTTGAGCTTCTCTATGGTCTGGAGTCTATTCTTGATTTTAGTCCCTTACTCTTTCGCATAGTTAGTATTATTCTGGCAAGCCTCTTCGCTCTTTTAGTTGCTCGACTAACCAAAGAGCTGACCCAAAAAACAGGACTCGGACTTGGTGCCGGCATCATCGTTTCTTTCCACCCTCTGATAGGTCTGATGATATTACGACCAATCAACCAGGTAACTCTTTTGGGAATGGTGCTGCTGTTAATATCTGTTCTTACATTCCTTCTCCAGCTGCGTTCAACCACTAAGCGTAACAAATACTGGTTACTATCTCTTAGCTTGATCGCCGCCCTGGCGGCAATGCTGACTAAAGAAATTGCCTTACCTTTGCCCGGGGTACTGTTTCTGATTGCTTTCTGGGAGACACTCAGACTCAAAGGCACGTTGGTTAAAGCTATCAAGCATTCTCTGAAGTCGATACTACCCTTTGCCCTTGTTCTTGGTATATATCTACTTCTTCGCTTTAATGCCCTTGATGGACTGCATCTTGT
>JAIOSI010000297.1 GCA_021107695.1 bacterium | reverse complement strand
TCATTGTCATGATGATGCGGCGTTAGCAGCACAGTGCGTTTTGCGAAGGGCGAACAGAAGGTTCGCCCCTACAGTTTCCCTCCCCCCTTCGTGGATGGATGAGTGCTAGCTGATAACCCCTGGCTGTGTGGCGACCGATCGGTCGGTCCACGAAGTTGAGATACGTTTCAATTCTGCGGTGGGCATTTTAGCCGATAAGGCAATGTCCGTTTATGCCAATTAAAAACCGCCCATCGGGGCGGTTTTGCTTACTTCGGGTAGCTGTTGTATTAATTGATTCGCTCAGAGCGTGAACGGCTGCTCGTCATAGTTATCGTCCCTGTCGCCGAAGTCTTCCGGCTCTCCGCCCTCACTCACCTCATCAATCCAGAGTCGCTTACCGCCGCCCTCCTCCGCCTCGTCGAGGAGGCGATCCTCCAGAGACTCAATCAGCGAGCGGGCGGTGTTCACCACCAGGGATTGATTATCGTCGCAGCGTTCCTTCAGCTCCAGATACTCCAGCACGCTTTGCAGCGCGGCAACCACCGCCGTCTTGACCGGATTGATCGTCCGGGAGCTTTCGCGAATCTGCTCCATCCGCTCCTCGACGATTGCCACCGCCCGCTGAAGCGGCTCTTCGTCGGTTACGTGGAGGTCGTACTGCAGCCCGGCAATCGTAACGCTAACCTTTTTCTTTTCAGTCATATTTATCCTTAGCAGTCAGCGTGGTCAACGCAACCGATTGACGAGATTGTACTTAACCGGAGGTGTACTGGCAAGGGCTACGCTTCACAGAGATTGCCCGATTCGCTCCCAGTGGAGCCTGCTCGCCGGGGAGCAGGAGAAGACGAGGACCTCGGCGCGTCCGCTGATCGCCTCAACAGCCAGAAAACCCCAGCTACGGCTGTCCTTAGACTCCGAGCGGTTATCCCCCAGCACCAGATAATGCCCCGCCGGAACAGTGGTCGTCTCACCATCAAAGGGCAAGCTGCCTGACTCCGGCTTCCAGTCGGAGTCGTTGAGGTAGCCCTCTGTCAGCAGTTCGCCGTCGAGGAACAGTCCCTCCGGGGTGAAGAGAACCGTCTCGCCGGGAAGCCCGACGACGCGCTTGACGTACTCCAGTCCCGGTTCCAGGGGAGCCTCGAAGACCACCACATCGCCGCGCTCCGGCTCCTCCGCCAGATAGGCGAGGCTGTTCACCAGCACCCAGTCGCCGGGCTGGAGCGTCGGCAGCATGGAGTTGGAGGCGACGAAGCTGCTGTCCACGGCAAAGAGGTGGACCGCCAGCAGCAGAGCCAGCACCAGCAGCAGGTCGATCAGCAGTCGGCGGTTGGGGTTACTCCGCTGAGGTCTTGACATACTTCCGTCCGGCGGCGTCCAGAGCTACCAGTCCTCGACCGGGGATGGTGAAGAACTCGTACTTCTTGATGCCCTCGTGGATGCTCACCGACATGTTGGCGGGGGCCTTGAAGCCCATCTCCTTAAAACAGCTCTTGAGCATTGGCTGGGAGACGGTTGCGTAGCCGGCGACCTTGTTGAGATAGTGGACGTAGAGGGCGCAACGCTGGTAGTTGTTCCTGGCAATGCGTCCCTTGACGAACTCCTTCAGCGAGGGCTTGTCTGCGCCGCCTGCCAGGTTGAGTTCGGGTAGTGGAGCCTTCCGCCGTCCGCGACGCTTCTGTCCGGTTGCGGGCTGCTTCACGGACTGAGGAGCGGCTTTGGTAGCCGGGGTGGGTCTCTTTACCCGTTTGTCGAACTGAGCAATCTGCTCCTCGACGAAGTCGCGAGGGCCGTTGACCTTGAGCGATCCACCGGAGGGAAGCTCAATCTCAACGAAGACGTGGTCTTTTTCTGCCATTGTTCTTGTTTCCTTTCAGGGTTTTGGGGGTGTTTTGTTGGGGTTAGTGTTTTACATCTTGTCGAAAGAGAGTGAACGTATCTCGCAAGTGAGACTTGCAGGGGAGGGTGTCCACACCCGCCCACTAGCCGGACGACGTTCGACTGCCAAGAGGGATGTTAACCAACCCTAAGACTGTCATATTGAAAGGTATTTTTGAAGGCGAGTTTTACCCATCTCTGATATATCAGGCAAATATCTTTGCATCAGTCAGGCGTTTTGGTATTAGCTCCTCACCTCAACCCGTGGACAAGTCCCCGCCTCAGAGAGGAAGGAGAGCAGGCATCCTGTCTAGCTCAGGTGTTTCAGCAGGAGCATTCCCAGTCCCAGGTAGATTGTCAGGCCGATCATGTCGTTCGCCGTGGTGATGAACGGTCCGGAAGCCACCGCCGGGTCGGCTCCGATCTTCTTAAATACCAGGGGCATCACGGCACCCATCAGCGTTGCCACGATGATCGCCCCGACCATCGCCATCCCGACCACCAGCCCCAGCATCGGGTTGCCCTGCATAATCCAGGCGACTCCTCCGGCGATGATGCCAGAGAAGAAACCCAGCAACAGCCCCACCCGCAGCTCACGAAGCACGGTGCGGAGGATTCCGACCGGCTCGACCTTCCCCAGAGCCAGGTTGCGGACGACCACGGTGGAGGACTGCAGCCCGGCGTTGCCGCCCATCGCCGTGATTACCGGAATGAACGCCGCCAGGGTTACGACCTTCTCCAGAGCGTAGCTGAAGAGGTGGATGATCGCCCCGGAGAGCAACGCTCCGGCGAGGCAGATCAGCAGCCAGGGCAGCCGCAGCCGGACGACGGAGAACGCGCCGCGTACCTCCAGCTCCTCGTCGGAGCTACCGACCATCTTGAAGATGTCTTCGCTCGCCTCTTCGCGAATGACCTCAAGGATGTCGTCAACGGTTACCTCACCCAGCAGCACGCCGGTTTCGTCCACCACGGGGATGGCGAGGAGGTCGTACCGTTGGAAGAGGGCAGCGAGGTCTTCCTGATCCAGTTCTGGCAAAACCGTGGGATAGTCGTCCTCGCGCAGCTTGCCAATGGGCAGCTCGTGGTCGGCGGCTGCCAGGCGGTCGATAAATACCACCCCGGCGAAGCGAGCGGAGTCGTCCACCAGATAGCAGTGAACGTGCCGCTCCTCACCGATGCTTTCGGTTATCAGCTGCTGCGCTTGCTCTACCGAGACCGTAGGCGGCACGGAGACGAAGTCCAGCCCCATTCGCCCGCCGGCGGTGTCTTCGTCATGCCGCAGCAGCTTGCGAACGGCGATGGCTTCCGCCGAGGGCAGGTGGTTGAGGATGACCTCTTGCTCGTCCTCCTCCAGATCGAAGAGGAGGTCGGCGGCCTCGTCGGCGGGAACCTCGCCCAACGCCCGCGCGGCAACCGAGGGATGCACGCTCTCGAAGTAGCCCTCGGTGAAGTGTTCCGCCAGCTCGCTGAGGAGCTCTGCCACCTGCGCCGTGGGCCAGAGGGTGAGCAGTTGCTCCTGCTCGTCCGGCGGCAGCTCTACAAAGCCCTGGGCAAGGTCTGCGGGATGATGCTCGTCCAGCAGCTCAGCGAGAGCGGCGGGGTCGTTCCGCCGCAGGAGCCTGTGTAGCTCCTCGGCGAGCCGCTGTTTATCATTTTGATGATTCATTATGTTATCCAATACCGGGTAGCTTCTCAAAACAGCGTAACAAGTTGAGAATAACGCACCTGAGTCATTGTTCCATAAATACAGGCTGAGTGTCAAATATAAAATTGTAAAAAGATAAAGACACTATTGATTTTAGAACTGTTGTGGTGTCATCTGGTTACGGAGCTACGGATGTGATGATAAAATAAGAGACGCGGTCAGCGTCTCTTATTACATAGTTCTGATAGACTTCTTACCTCTAGCCAATCGCCGCCTTCTCCATACCGCTGCGGATGTGCTTGCCTTCCGGTCCGGCGCGGAGTCCTGCCAGCTCGCCCTGAAGCTGTGTCATCCGTTCATCGTAGGGAGTCTCCTCCACCAGACCAAGCTGGCGAGCCGCGTCCAGTCCGGAGATTCGCCCACCGATCATCGCGCTGGAGGCCTCCTCGATACCCCCGGCATCTCCGGCAACATAGAGTCGCTCGATGGTGGTCATTCCCACGGAGCTTCTTCTGGGAACCCAGCCGCTCAGTTCGCGAAGCATCAGCTGCTCGGCTCCCGCCATCCTCAGCAGGGCGTTCTGGGGAGAAAGCCCAATTGCCAGGCAGATGGCATCGCACTCAACCTCCTGCTCCGTTCCGGCAATC
>JAIOSI010000289.1 GCA_021107695.1 bacterium | reverse complement strand
TCAGTATCCTCTTTGGCTATCTCTTTACCCGTTATCGCCCGAAGAATACCGTCCTGCTTTTCATCGGCTTTATCGTCGGTTGGTTCCTGCTGGGCTGGGGGCTGTTCTGGCTCTTCAATCTCTTCCTTCCGCTGGCTCCGATTCTGTTTGCCGTGGGACTGATCTTTGTCTCGGTAAGCCTGGGGCGGTTAATCTCGGTCAACCGAACGCTTGATCGCCGCCTGCTTTCCCTGGGGAAAGAGCTTGCGCCGGAGAACCAGCTCCTCCTCGGACGAGCCTCCCTGACCATAGAGATGGAAACCGCCCTCGGCTATACCCTGGGGCTGCACGGGATGGAGCTGCGCAACGGCGGACAGGTTCTCCAACGCTTCGGTACCGCCTGCGAGGGCTGCGATCGCAAGCCGGAGGCTCCTCTACAGGTGTTCTTCGACGACTACGATTCGCCCACAGTCTGTTTCTGTTATCGGGGCAGTCCCAGCGTGAACGAAACCGCCCTCCTTGCCGCCAGTGCGCGGAAGCTCCGGGAGCTGTATCAGCAGAACGAACAGCCGCTCCCCGGTCCGCTGACCAGCCTGAGTCGGGAACAGACCCAGGCGAAGCTGGCGATTCTGGCTCGACTGGAAGAGGCACTGGCAGACAATCGGCATACCTTCCAGCGGGTTCTCGATGCCGCCGCCGAGGCGGTGCTGCTGACCAACCCCTTCGGCGTGATTCGGCTGGCGAACGCTGCCGCCGTCGAGCTATTCGGTCGAACCGACCTCAGCGGGCAGAGCATCTATTCGCTGATGCCCGGTCAGAACCTGCGCTCGGCAATTGTCGAGGCGACCTCAACCACCCACCGCAACACCATCAAGCTCCACCGCCGCATCCTGAAGATGACTGTGGCATCACTGAACGACGAACAGGGTCTCAGCGGCTTCGTCTTCACCCTGGCGGACATCACCGAGCTGGCTCGCATAGACCGGATGAAGACCGAGGTTATGCACATCATGAGCCATGACCTCAAGCGTCCCCTGGCGACGATTCGGGGCTTCGCCGAGCTGCTGGGCGATAAAGATGTTTCACCCATCGAACGGCGGGAGTATTCTGAGTACATTTACGGCGAAACCGAAAGTCTGCTGGGGCTGATCGAGTCCTTCCTCAACGTCAGTCGAATCGAGAGCGGGCGAACCCGGGGCGAGATGCTGCCGCTGAACCCGCTGGCGATTATGAACGAAGCGGTGGAGGCGGTGCGGGTGGCGGCGCAGCAGTCCGGCAAGGTCATTGTACAGAAAGCCCCCGTCGCTGCTTCAATCATCCTCGCCGACCCAAACCTCCTCCACAGCGCGCTGGTCAACCTCCTCGACAACGCCATCAAGTACGCCCCTTCCGGAACGGAGATTCGCGCCAGCGTAGAAGAGCGGGTGAACAGCATCGTCTTCTCCATTGCCGATGATGGTCCCGGCATCGAGCCTCACGAGCAGAAGCGGATCTTCGAGAAGTTCTATCGCTCGGAGTCGGCACGAGAGGTCGGCGGAACCGGACTGGGACTGTCCTTCGTCGCTCACGTAGCTCGAATCCACGGAGCCGAGGTGCGGGTCGCCTCAAATCCCGCTGTGGGCGCGATCTTCTCGATCCATTTTAAGAAGAAGCCAGCGGTGAATGGAGAATAAAAATCCCCGGTAGCAAAAGCCGCCGGGGTTGTTCGTCTCGCAAGCTCACTGACCCAAAATGGGTCGGTGAAAACAAATATTCATAGCAATGTGTTGTGGGCAATCCCTGTGGTTGCCCTTTGTTTCGGATTCGACAAGGGGATAGCACAGAAGAACGATGTCGCTAATAATTGCGAGGTTTATGTAGGGCGGGGATTTCCTCATCGGCAGAAGTCCTCGCCCTGCGTTATTAGCTGAGAACGGCTCCGTGCCTTAATAACACGGTTCTCCTACAGCTCGTAAATCACCGGGACGACCAGGGGGCGGCGTTCCAGCTTTTTCTGGATGAAGCGGCGGGTCTTGCGGCGGAGCCAGTCGCCCAGCAGCTCCTCGTCCTCCCGTGCCTCCGGTGATGCCTCCTCAATCAGCTCATGCACCCGCTCGGCGACCTCAGCCAGGAAGTCCTCGCTGTCGTCAACATAGACCAGCCCCCGTGTTACTAATTCCACTTCGCGTAGCACTTCTCCGGTCTGCTTGCTGATGGCGACGATGATTACCAGAATCCCGTCGTCCGCCATGGTCTTCCGGTCGTGCAGGACGATGGGACCGATATCGCCCACGCCCTTGCCATCGACCAGCACCCGACCGGCGGGAACCGGAGCGTCCCACCAAACGTCATCGCCCTGCGCCAGCAGTCGTCCTCCCAGGTGGGGGACGATTATTTTATCCTCAGGGAAGCCATGCCGGGTCGCCAGGCGACGATGGGCGAAGAGCTGGCGATGCTCGCCGTGAATGGGTATCAGGAACTCCGGCTGGGCAGCGTCGAGAACCTCGGTAATCTCGTCGGCGTAGGCATGACCAGAGACGTGAACATCGTCCAGACCCTCGTAGAGAACCTCGCCACCCTGAAGGAAGATGCGGTCAATCAGCCGCCCGATGGCGACCTCATTCCCCGGAATCTTCTTGGCAGAGAAGATCACCAAATCCCCCGGTTCAATTTTGATATGGCGATGATCACCGCTGACGATGCGAGAGAGGGCGGAGAGCGGTTCTCCCTGCGAGCCGGAGACCAGGAGTGCGGAGCGGGAGGCGGGAAGCTGGTCAACCTTTTTCTCCGGAACCAGAAGGCGGTCGGGAATCTCCAGATAGCCCAGCTCCCGGGCGATGCGGGTATTCTGGCGCACCGAGCGTCCGCTAAGAACCAGACTGCGTCCGACGGCATCGCAGGCATTCACAATCTGCTGGATGCGGTGGATGTGGCTGGCGAAGGTCGTAACGATAATCCGCCCATTGGTGCTGGAGAAGGCCTCTTGCAGCACCTTGCCGATGATAGATTCACTCTTCGACCGACCGGGGATCTCGGCGTTGGTGCTGTCGCCGAGGAAGAACTTAATCCCCTCCTTGCCGTAGCGGCGAATCTTCTTTAGCTCGGTCTTGCGCCCGTCAATCGGCTTCTTGTCGAGTTTGTAGTCCCCGCTGTGGAGCAGCAGCCCCGCCGGGGTGTGGATCGCCAGCCCGATGGCATCGGGGACGGAGTGGCTGACGGCGAAAGGCTCGATCCTGAAATCGCCCAGGGTGAAGCTCTTGCCCGCCTTGATTTTATGTCGCGCGACGTCGGGCAGATCCTTGTACTCCTGTAGCCGACTGTTGATGAACCCCATGGTGAGCCGGGTTCCGTAGAGCGGTGCCGGAGCCTTGGGCAGCAGGTAGGGCAGCGCGCCGATGTGGTCGAGATGACCGTGGGTAAAGACATAGCCGAGGAGTCGGTCGGCGACGGATTCCAGATAGGTGGCTTCGGGAATCACCGAGTCCACGCCGAAGAGGAGGTCGTCGGGGAACGCCTGACCGCAATCTATGGCAACAACCCCGGCTTCCGACTCCAGCAGCATCAGATTCTTGCCAAACTCACCGACCCCGCCGAGGAAGGTTATCGCAATCCCGCCCTGGGGGATGAGCCGTTCCGGTGTGGTTTCCAGACTGTCAAGTTCGGTGGTGGTGCGGATGGTATCCATGTTATTCCTGTGGAGGGAAACTTAAAATAGCGAAACTCTTGAAAATGCCAATATGACGGATACATAGGTGCTGCACCGTTTAGGAAGTCTAATGTAGGGCGGGCATTTTAATGCCCGCCGCGAGATGGACAAAGTCCATCTTCTGCGAAAATGCAGACTTATTCAAAGGTTTCATAAGCGTTAAATGTTCTCTTTACGAAACACAACCAGTCCCAGCCAGGCGCGGTGTTTCAGGCTGGGAAGTTGTTTGAAGAGCCAGCTGTCCAGCCGTCCCAGTAGCCGGGTTAGCCCCCGCAACAGACGTGAGCTACCGAAGATGCGAACCAGAATCAGCGGGAGAGCAGCAGTCAGATACCAAGCGGTTACCTCGGTTTTGCTGCCGAGAGAGCCATGTAGAAGTTCCCTGAAGCTGGGGTAGTCAACATGCCCCCGCCGGGAAGCGGTAAAGAACCGACGGTAGAGGTCAATCAGCGGATGCCCAGTGAGTGGCTCCAGGAAGATCGCCACGCCGCCGGGCTTTAGAACCCGGCGCAGCTCCGCCATCGTGCGCTCTCTGTGAAGATGCAGCAGTACGGCGTTACCAATCACGGCGTAGAACGATTCATTGGCAAAGGGCAGGCGGTCGGCATCGCCTCGGACGAATCCGGCAGCGGGCGCGTTCTTCACCGCCTGATGAAGTCGGGCGGCGGTGATGTCCAGTCCAACGGCTCTGGCTCCTCGTTTGGTCAGGCCGAGCAACTCGCCACCGTAGCCACAGCCCAGCTCCAGCACCCAGCGACCACTGAGGTCTCTCAGTGCCGCCCACCAGGTTCGGTAAAGCTCCCGTAGTGGTAGTGAACGACCCAGCGGCTCACCCAGAGCCAGACCGGTCAGCGGTCCTGGGTCTTGCTCCGCTCGAAAAAAGTCTTGCCGCTCCTTTACGCCCTTCGTTAAACTCAAATCCGATTCCTTCAGCAAATTGCCAGAATCTCCACACAATCACGAGTGAATCTCTATTATCCAATAATATCCGGCGTTAAGCAAACGAGCCTATTGTAAGAAATGAAAAGGGAGAGCCGCGAACGGCTCTTCTCAATCACTATAAAAAACCACTTCTTAGAAGCTCATTGCCTTAATCTGACCGAAGGTGGTTTCCTCAGCGTTGGTCTGAGTCCAGTCCAGTTCCACCATCGTTGCTTGTTCTACTTCACGGGGAAAATCTTTTTCGATCCAGGCGGCAGCCTCCCGAACAGGCGAACAGTCAAAAGCATTGAGTTATGCAAAGGTCTCATTCAGAGAATCAGTCTGCCCCTATAGATTGAATCCGCAGCCTGTTAAGAAAGGGACAAGCAATTTGCCCGTCCCTCGTAAAATCATCATCTGTAGCGACCGATCAGCTTAGTTACTAAAGGTCGCTTTGATCTGTCCCCAGCTTACCGTCTCAATGCTGGATGGCGGATCGATAAAACACAGATAATCCATCATGTTGCGGAACATGTTTACCAGGTGGGGCTGATAGGTGAAGTTCGACCAGTCGTGGACGTTCTTGTTACCGTTCCAATAGACAACGATCCCGCCGTTACCGATGTTCTCAGTAACCATAAACTTAATCGGTCCAAAGAAACCACCACTGCCACTCCCATCCCAAACGATTCCCAAAGCAAGAGTACCGGCCGACGGACCAGCCAAGTCGTGATCGGTTGATTCCGAATAGAAATCCCCTTCAAGACCAGCGGTGTATTCATAGATTCCGTCGGTCATCCAGTGATCAACGTCGTAGATTCGATACTTCGCAGTATACGAAAAATCACCACTGTTGATCGAATGTACCAGGGCGGCGGCATTAACATCCGTTGGACTACCCAGAGCATCAAAACCGGTAACAACCAGATAAGCCCCTGTTGTAACCCAGGCACCCAGCGTGTTTTTCTCCTCGGCACTGATCACCCGGTTCCAAGTGTTCCAGAGGATAATGTCGTAGTTGGCGAGGTAGCTCGCGTCCTCGGTTCTCTTGGTAACGCTGTTGTTGTAAATGTAGGTATAGCTGATACCCATGCCTTCGAGAATACCCCGGTTGATCAGCTCCTCAAAATCGGAGTTGGAGCCGCTGGCGGCGTAATCGTCGATCAGCAGCAGATTGTACCCCAACGCGGTGAAGGCAAGAAACAAACATAAAACTACAGACAGTTTAAACATTGGTCCTCCAGACACAGGTTACTCCAGACGCGGGTTCTACAGCTGGATACACGCCTGATCCCCCAAAAGATTTCAGCAAGCCAAAAACAGGACAAAGACTCTCCCACCTGCCCCATTGCTCCGACACACCATCCACGTCCCAATATAGCACCTTGTTTGCACTTCGTCAACGCTCAAATTGCCCCTGTTGAGCTTTTTGAAGAAAATAATCCGCAGTTAATCAACCATAGTCTGCTTGACTATCGGAATAAGACTGTGTTAGTTTGCTCCCATGCTGAGAATCGAAATCACCTGTCCGGCAAAACTCAACCTCGGTCTTGCCATCATCGGCAAACGCGCCGACGGCTATCACGATCTGGAGAGCGTCTTCGTCAATATCGGATTGAGTGACCGTCTGGTAATCGAGGAAGCTGCCGAGTTTTCCCTTGCCGTCCACGGTGCGGATAGTGTGCCAACGGACAAGAACAATCTGGTCTGGCGGGCGGCAAAACTCTTTGCCAAAGAAACTGGCAAGGACATTGACTATCACTTTGAGATTTTCAAGCGAATCCCTCCGGGTGGAGGATTGGGCGGGGCCTCGAGCAACGCCGCCGGAACCCTGCTGGGACTGAACGAGCTAACCGGTCAACCGCTGAATCACAAGGGGCTACTTGACCTGGCGGTGAGCCTCGGCTCCGATGTTCCTTTTTTCCTCAATGACGGTGCGGCACTGGTAGAGGGCAGGGGCGAGCTGCTCACTCCAATTGAGTTAAAGCAGGAGATTTGCCTGGTGATCGCCTTTCCCCGCGCCGCTGTTTCTACGGGCTGGGCGTATAACGCCCTTAGCGAAAGGGACTTTGGCAAGCTGGATACCAAGCCAATTGTTAAGTGGCTTGGTGGTGGCAAGACTCCAGCAGAGCTGCCCAACGCTTTTATTGCTCCGGTTACCGACACCTTTATCGCGGTGGAGAAAACCCTCGATAAACTCCACCAGACCGAGCTTAATCCTGTCTCGATGTCCGGCTCCGGCTCGACCTGTTTTGGGGTTGCCAGCGACCTTGAAGAGGCCGGAATTATCGCCCGTGAACTGGAGATGAACGGCGTTGCCGCCATTCCAACCCGAATCGTTTCTAAGGGAATCACCCTGCGAGAACCCTCCTGAACCAATTAACAGCAAGAACAACCTCCCGCAACTTCCGAACTCACTACTCTCGAAGGAAAAACATGGAAATCACCGACGTTAAAATCAGCATCCGCGACGAAGAGAGATTGAAGGCGTACGCCTCCGTCGTCTTTGACGATTGCTTTATTGTCAAAGACCTCAGGGTGATCGACGGCACCGACCGTCTCTGGGTTGCCATGCCCAACAAGAAACGCCGCGACGGTACCCGCCGCGATGTCTGCCATCCCCTCAACACCGCCACCAGAGAGATGATCGAGAAAGCCATCCTCGATCGCTACGACGAGACAATGCGTGAACAGCTTTACACCGCCGAGGAGCCGGTGGAGGACGATATAGAAGACGAGGATGAAGCGATGCGCGCCCGACTCTACTCCGATGAAGAAACCGATGACGAAGAGCCCGAAGAATTAGCTGAAGAAGAGGAACCCAGCGAGGAACCCGACGACGAGTAAACAACCCCTTTATGTTACAATCCACCTTGCCGACGGGTACTGCTGGGGCGTCGTCAAGCGGTAAGACAGCGGTTTTTGGGGCCGCCATTCGTAGGTTCGAATCCTACCGCCCCAGCCAGAGGGCTGGTAAGGGAAACATCTCAAAAACACCTCGTCGCCCTGCGTTATGGCGATAATTATCAGATATTAAACTGTAGGGGCGAACCTTGTGTTCGCCCCTTTTCTATTGCAGAGAAACGCAATTCTACCACAATGCTGCGGGCCGACCTGAAGGTCGGCCCCTACATTATCAAAACCATATTTACGAGTGACCAGCGGGAGCGAACGATGTCAAGGTGTTCTGGGCGAAGCCCAGCTCTGTGATGCAACGCACCGCGTTGCAAAAGGGCGAACCCACGGGTTTGCCCTTTTGATTTCCCTAAACTCTGCTTTTAGCTACTTATCGAGGCAGTAAGCCTCGCTGAGGTGGTCGATGATGTCGTGGATCTCGGTGCCGTCGTCTCGCTTTTCGGCGGCTTCGCGGAGACTGAAGACGCAGATCGGACACATCGCGGTGATCTGCCTGCCGTTCTCTGCCAGCTGGGAGACCCGTTCCTCGGCAACCTTTTTTGACTTTGACGGGAAGAGGCTCTCCACCGGTCCGCCGCAACACCAGGTCAGCTTGCCAGCGTAGTCCGGCTCGACGACCTTCGCTCCGGCCTTTGCCAGAACCTGGCGCGGCTCGTCAATCACATCTTCGTAACGGGCGTACATGCAGGAGTCGTGGATGACGAGTTCTTTGTTGAGCGGATTGGTGGCTTCCGGCGCAACCTCCGCCAGTACCTCCAGATAGCTGCGTACCTTGAGGTCGTAGCCCTCGATCACCTCCGGGAAGACGCTGCGCAGCATGTTGGTGGTGTGGGGGTCGGTGGTGATGACCTCCTTCACCCCATTCGCCTGGAGGACATCCCAGATACGCCGTGCCTGTTTTTTGACCAGATGCTCAACCCCGTTGTCGTGGAGCAGGGCTCCTGTGTAAAGCTCCTGCTCGTAGAGGTAACCGAACTCCACCCCTGACTTTTGCAGTAGGCAGGCGATGTTCCGCAGAATCCTGTTGTACTCTTTGTAAACGGCGGGCTTTGCCCCGCCCATGAAGGCGGCGACGTTGATGAATTTGTTCGCCAGCCGTCCCATGCCCATCAGGTGGCGCATGAAGGAGTTCTCATAGCTCGCCATCTTCGCCGCCAGCCCGGTAATCCCCGGCATCAGCTGATAGAGCAGTCCGGTATAGATTACCGTTTCTCCGCCACGGGGCAGGTTGAGTCCCTCCGCCCAGGCGGTGGACTTCTTTGCGGAGAGGGGAATCACGTTCTTCCGCTTGCGCAGGTTATCGGCCATGATTCCGATAACTTTACCGGTCGGTAACGCCATAACAAAACCTCAGTTGGGTAACTCACCAGAGTGTATCCAGACGAGAACTAGAGCTTGTAATACTTCGTGTTAATGTAGTTGCGCAGCTTCTTAACGTTCCCGGCGATGTGGACATCGGCGGGACAGCTCTCCTCGCACATTTTGCAGAGCAGGCAAGAGTAGATGGTCTCGGCGTTCTCGACCACCATTTTCTCTAGCCCGACGACTACGTAGCGGAAGAGCTTCCTCGGCAACAGCTCCAGCCCCATTGGGCAGCTGGCGGTGCAGTTGCCACAGTGCATACAGGCGTTGGCGTTGAACTCGTCGGAGTGGCTAACCGCCTCAACAAAATCAGCATCTATCTTATACATTCTCAACTCCCCTATCCCCCTCATCTTGAGGGGGCAGGCAACGCAAGGGCGTTGCATCCCGTTACTGGGCTTCGCCCAGAAAATCACTGTTGTATTCTATCGCTGTTGCTTATTCGCAGCGGGGATTATAGTCGCCGCCATTGCTTGCTTCAGCCTGCGGCGGGCATTTTAGTCGATGGGACAATGCCCGCCCTACATTTACAAAGCTGTTTAATGACCAAGGTCAAATCTACGCCGTAACGGCATCTTGCAAAGGTCTTTTACTGTTACTCTTCCCTAAGCTCGTAGGTATAGAAGCCTTCGAAGTCGGGCTTACCGGTTTCTTCGAGGATTTTGAACCGCCAGAGCGCGGCAACCCAGTAAACCACCTCGTGGATAGGGTACTCACCCAGAGCTTCCTGAATCTGGGGGATCGTCTTGGGGCTTTCTTTAAGCGTAGAGATGATCCTGTCTTTCAGGTACATCTCGTCTCGCAGAGCCTGCCGCAGGGGGCGTTCCGCATTGCGTGCCATCAGACGACCTCCTTAATCATTGCATCGATGAGCGAGGTAATCTGCTCGTTGGTGTAGCCTTCGATATCGATCGCCCCTTCGGGACAGACCGGAACGCAGGTTCCTCCACCCTTGCAAACAGCCTTGGTAATCAGGGCGATCTCTTTTGAGCCGTCCTCAGCGGTTATCTTCTCAATTGCGCCGTAGGGGCAGATCTCCTCGCACTTGCCGCACCAGGTGCATTTGTCGGCATCGACGATGGCGACGAAGGGCTCCAGATCGACGTAGCCCTTCATCAGCAGTCCGCCGGACTTGGAAACTGATGCCAGAGCAGAAGAGACGCTTTCGGCAAGATTCTTTGGTCCTTGAGAGGTTCCAGCGATGAAGACACCGTCAACCACCGTCTCCACCGGGCGTAGCTTGGGATGAATCTCGTTGTAGAAACCGTCGAGTCCGATGGGAAGCTTGAGGACGTTATTGAGTTCGTCGTTCTCACGGGGAACCATTCCCGTAGCCAGGACGACGAGGTCAGTCTCCAGTTCCAGTTCCTCATTGCCGGTGAGCTGGTCTTTGACCTGAATACGCACCCGACCATTTTTTGCCTGCTCAAAAATAGGAGGACTGTCGGGATCGTAGCGCAAGAAGAGCGAGCCGCCGTTGCGAGCTTCCTCATAGAGAAGCTCGTAGCGACCATAGCTACGGATGTCCCGGAAGAGGTGATACTGATGAATACTAGGGTCAATGCCCCTGGTGGTGAGACCGGAGTGGATAGAAGCGGTGCAGCAGTAACGAGAGCAATAGAGATTTGGCTTATCGTAGTCTTCCTGTCGCTGACGGCTGCCAACGCAGTGAACGAAGGTAACGCTCTTTACTGGTTTTCCGTTGTGGATCAGCTTATCCTCACCGCTGGCGAAGAGTATTTCTTTGTATTCAGGCAGGGTAATGACACCGTTTAGTCCGTGACCGAATTCATCCTGAGCAAGTTCGTAGGGCTTGAAGCCCGTAGTTACGATAATCGCACCAACATTGAGAGGAATCGTCTCGCCTTTGACCTCGATTTTGACTTCGAAGTCACCCAGAGAGCCGCTCTTCTCAATAAGCCGTGCGTTTGTGTAGAGGGTAATGCTCTCACTGGTGCGAATCTTAGCAACCAGCTTGGCGATTGATTCATCCCCACGCTTGTTGTTGGGGAACATCTTGCCCCATTTCTTCACCCAGCCACCCGGCTCATCTTCCTTTTCCAGCAGATAGACGGTCAGTCCCATGTCCGCCAGTACCAAAGATGCCCGCAATCCAGCAGCACCAGCACCAACAATCAACACCCTAGGTTTGGTCTCTATACGGATATTCTTTAGCGGAGCGGTGAGCTTCGTCTTTGCAACGCCACCACGGACTAGGCGAATGGCCTTTTCCGTAGCCGCTTCCACATCATGGCGGTGCGTCCAAGAGTCCTGCTCACGAATGTTAACCTGACTGTAGGTATATTCGTTGAGTCCGGCGCGCTTCGCCATTTCGCGGAAGGTGTGGAGGTGCAGCTTTGGCGAACAAGATGCCACCACAATACCATCGAGGTTTTCCTCGCCAATCTCATCGATCATAAGTTGCTGAGAAGCGTCGGAGCAAGTGAACATGTGCGTTTTGGCAACGACGACACCGTCTTCATTTTCCAAGGCATCGCGTACTGCCTCCACATCCACGTAGTCGGAGATGTTACCGCCGCAGTAGCAAACATACACGCCGATTCTGCGCTCTTTACTCATCGGTTATCCTCAGTTTTTGGAACAACTCTTCAAGTCTGACAAAAAACTCATGTCGTACTTTTTCTATATGTAAGGCTTCTTCATAATCAAGTATGACTTTGTCCTTATGTCTAAATCGATATGGCTCCACCTGCAACGCATAAGAGTTGACCTGTTTCTTCCAGAACCACTCTGCACTACAAATCTGTACGTTTTTCGGATCAACAGTTGTTATTCTGTTGATATCTTCCAGTAAAGTTCTTCCGAACACACTATTTTTGATACAAAAGGCAACGTAGGCTATCCGGTACTCCACGGATTTTATCCTGGTCGTACGTGGCAAAGCCTCAAAATTGTAAGGATCACGTTGCCCATCGTAAGTGAAGTGACCATAGCAACACTGGAGCGTAAAACAGTAAGGCAAATCGTTGATGTGTCTAACAAGTTCCCTGATGGGAGCGTCTATCATACTGTCGGTGAAACCAGCCAGTTTTTCTAGTCTTTGAGCTTGATAACCAGTGTCTTTAGCCAGTTTTTTAGGCTCTGCAAACGTTTCCAACTGCGCCACCTATTTCCCGTTCCTGCTTCCTGGGATAAGGAAGTTACTTAGGTATTGCGTTTGCGCTTTTCGAGATAGGCTGCCGTCAGGGCCGAGGCGGAGCCAGCGTGGAGGATGCTGTCCGGGATGTCCCGTGGTTCTGAAGCCGTTCCGGCAACGAAGACTCCATCCAGGCTGGTTTGACCTGGGCTATAGTCAAGCTCTGTCTCGCTGACATAAAACAGCTCGTCGAGTTCTAGATTCTCATCCCTGAAGAGGGATGCCACGCCCATCTCCGGCTGCAAACCAGTAGCCAGCACCACGAGGTCGTGGTTAGCGGTCTTGATGCCACCGTGGACAATATCTTCGTAATGGAGAGTCAGGTTGCCATCGGCGGCGGGATCGATTTTAGCAACCCGCCCCTTGGTAAAGTAAACCCCCATGTCGCTTGCCTGCTGGTAGAATTCGTCGTATCCCTTGCCGAAGGCACGGATGTCTATGTAATAGACGGTGATATCTGCCAAGGGCAACGCGCCCATAATCAGCTGCGCCTGCTTGGCGGTGTACACACAGCAGATTCGGGAGCAGATCGGGTTACCCGCAGCGTGGTCTCGGGAGCCAACGCACATGACGTAGGCTATGTTGTCGGGACGACGACCATCGCCGGGGCGCAGCAGATTGTTGTACGGTCGGGTCGGTGACAGCAGACGCTCCATCTGCATGGCAGAGATGACGTTGGGGTGGTCTGGTCGCAAGGCTGGCTTCTTTGCTGGGTCAAAGAGCTTAAACCCGGTGGCAACGATAACCGACTCAACCTTGTGGACTGACTTTTCAGCTTTCTGGTCGAGTCGGATAGCGTCCGACGGACAGGTCGCAATACACTCGTTGCATTCTGAGCAGTAACCACAGTCCAGGCAGCGGTTGGCACTGTAGCGAGCCTGCTCCTCGGTAAAGGTTCCGGCAATTTCATCGAAGTTATCAACACGCTCAGTGGCATCCAGCTCTGGGTCAATCAACGGCTCAAGCTCAGTTACTCGACGCTCGCGTTCGTGAACAGAGTGCTTGTCGGTCATCGGCAGGCGTTCATCGAAGGCGATGTTAAGTTTATCACCCTGAAGATAGCGGTCAATATAGAACGCCGCCCGCTTACCCTGACCGATCGCCTCGACAATGGTGGAGGCTCCCGTCGCGCAGTCGCCACCGGCAAAGATGTGCGGCAGGCTGGTCTGCAGGCTGGAGTTGTTTACCCGAATGGTGCTGTTGGAGTTGATTGCCAAATCGTTGCGAAAGGGGACGGTGTTCGGCTTATTGCCGATGGCGGGGATTGCCAGAACAGCGGTATCTACGGGAATAGCGATCGTCTCATCGGTAACGTAGGGTCCGCTGGACTGGCGACTGGTACTCAACGGCTGACTGACAGTCCGATTACACTCCAATGCCATTCCGCCGTCGGCTGTGCTGATCACCCGAGTAATAACGACAGAAGGATGGAATATAACCCCTTCGGCCTTCGCCTCGGCAATCTCCCACTTGTGAGCGGGCATCTGCTCTACAGTACGACGATAGACAATATGAACATACTCGGCTCCCAGACGGCGAGCCGTGCGAGCGACATCCATCGCCACGTTACCGCCACCAACCACCACGACATGGCGACCTACGTGGGGCTTTTCTTCGTCCTGGGCCTGCTTGAGGAAGGTCAGGCAATCGAGAACATTGAGGTGTCCCTCACCCTCGATACCCATCATCTGGGGCATTCCCGCACCCACGGCGATATATATCGCATCGTAGCCCTCGTCCTTCAGCTTGCCAAGGTCGTTTATGGTGCTATTGGTCTTAATTTCCACCCCAAGGGCGGTGATGTTCTTGATATCGCGGTCGAGGACATCTTTGGGCAGACGGAAGGAGGGGATGGTGTGGCGCAACATTCCCCCTGCCTCAGGCATGTTATCGAAGATTGTAACCGGATAGCCTCGGCGACCGAGGTGGTAGGCGGCGGTGAGTCCGCTGGGACCGGAACCGATGATGGCAACCTTCTTCTCTTGTTGTACCTCAGCGGGACCGTACTCCGGCTCTGGGTGTTTATCGTAGTAGTAGTCCACCATGAAGCGTTTGATACCACGAATTGCCACCGTACCTTCGTAATCGCCCCGGGTACACTGCTCTTCACAGGGGGAATAACAGGCGCGAGAGAGGCTGCCAGGCAGGGGAGCATCTTCCATGTGGAGGCGGAAGGCTTTCTCGTACTGACCACTGCGTACCAGAGAAACGTAGCCGTGAGCCTTGACCCCGGCTGGACAACTGTAGGAGCAGGGAGACAAACCCTGACGGTCAATAACCGACTTCTTCGGCACTGCCTGAGGATAGGGGATGTGGGCGACCCGCCGGGCGGTGAGGTCAAAGTTGAACTCGTCGGGGAGTGCCACAGTACAGGTAAGCTCGCACTCACCGCAACCAGTACAGGCATCGGAGTCAACGAAGGTCGGCTTTTTGTGCAATCGCACGGTAAAGCTACCATCAGCGTTGCGAGTAATCTCGCTTACCTTGCTGCTGACCAGCACATCCACATTAGAATGATGAGCAGTGGATGCCATTTTGGGAGTCGAGATGCAGCTGGCGCAGTCCAGGGTGGGGAAGACCTTGCTCAGCAGGACCATCTTCCCGCCAATGCTAGGCTCTTTCTCCACGAGAAGCACCTTGTAGCCCATCTCTCCCATGGAGAGTGCCGATTCCATTCCGGCGATCCCGCCGCCGACGATCAGAATGTCGTAATCCATGCCCTGACCTTATAATGCTGTTTGTATCCCATAAAATGGGAAGAGATTCTCCATACGAGGTGTTGAGGCAAGGAGCGATCGCCACCTTGCGCAATCGGAGTCCGTAGCCCACTCCACAAGGGGTTGAAACCCCTTGTCTTAACATCAAAACCCCGCAACAATCCAAACGGTATCGGTTAGGTAAATCTATAAGTGCGCTCCGCTTACAAAGAAGCGGAGTGTAGGACAATAGTCTCTCAGCCAACCGTTACGCTATGCGGCAGCTGCTTCATTCAATCCAATGAGAACCTTGGTGAAGGCTTCCATATGACCGACGAAGGACTCGGCACAGACCGAGCAGATCGCAGCCATCTTCAGGCGTTTGGCGTTGTGTCCATGCTCGCGGAGCAGCTCCTGAGACATCGCTACTACCTCGCCGGTACGCAGGGTACAGTCGGAGAGATAGGCGCAGTCGGTTCCATCGGCGGCAATGAAGACCCCGTCGAAGCCAGCCTCGATGGCATGAAGCACCCAGGAGGGACGAATCCCGCTGGAGCAGGGAACGTTAACAACCATCACCTCGGGGGGGTAGCTCATGTGAGCACCGCCCGCCAGGTCGATCCCTGGATCGGAGATGTTGTTGGTCGAGAAGACTAAGATTCTAGCTTTGTCGCGTGGCATTTATTTGCCCCGTTTGATGAATAGCTGCCAGTAACCGTCGGCTTCGATGTTACCCAGGAAGTCGTGTCCAACCTTCTTGCACCACATCGGGATGTCGTTGTTGGTACTTTCGTCCGACGAGAGAACGACCATGACCTCGCCCATCGGAACCTTGGTCATACCGCGCTTTGCCTCGAGCAGAGGACCAGGACAGGCGGTGCCGCGAGCGTCAATCGTGCTGGCTATTTCCAGAGCCATGAGTTCTTCGTTAGTCATTTACATCTCCTCTATGGTTTTCGTTCATCGTTTAGATGTTCATGGGACAGCTTATGAAGCAGGAGTCGATGTTAGCACACCGCTGAAGTCCGTGAAACCCTTCTCAAAGCGGAATAAAGAAAAGAGCTAGTGTATAACGGTTCTCAGGAGTAGCAACGGCAATTAAACATGATACTGTTTGGGAGATACCTTTCACCCCACCCGAGACGATATTGCCGGGGCGCATTCAATACGCCCCTACAAAACCAACAGCTTTGAGCAGTCAGTGGGAGCGGACATCCCCAAGGTGTTCTGGGCGAAGCCCAGCCCTGTGATGCAACTCCCTGCGTTGCTAGAAGGTCAGGACGATGTCCGCTTCTTCTGCCAGGGCGAGGAAGGTGGCGATGCCGTTGAACTCCACGCCATCGATGATATCCTTCTCGGTCATATTGACCAGAGGCAGAGCAGCAGAACAGGCGATCATCCGGACGTTGTACTCTTTCATCAGATCAATGAATCCTGGAAGTGTCTTCGGTGCACCCTTGAGGGTGATCTTTTCCGCACCGCCCTTTTTGATAATGTTCAAACCACTCATCGTGAAGAAAAGAGTGATATCCATGTCCAGAGCAATCGCACCGCCGGAAAGCATGAAGGGAGGAAAGGCCTTTTCAACGTGATCGCTACCGCAGAATACTACCATTTTCTTAGCCATAGGAACCTCCGAATGGGGATAGGGATGTGGACTTGAGCGGCGGGGGCTGGAAAACTTTGTACCTTACTTCACAAAGTTCTCTAAAAATAAAATCCCTCCGCCAGCAATGAAAACCAGCATAACAGCATACTCGAATACTGTCAATATCGAATATAGATTGCCGGTCGGCTGGGATGTCGCATTAGCACAAGAGATTGGGTAGATGGACGACTAATGAAACAGCGTATCATCTGGCATCATCATCCCCTTTCCTCTCGCCCATGGAGAGGGGGATCGTCCCACGGGCTGGGGTGAGAGGTTGTTTCTAATCCCTGACAAATTTGCGGCGGGCATTTTTGCCGATGAGGCAATGCCCGCC
>JAIOSI010000143.1 GCA_021107695.1 bacterium | reverse complement strand
GTTGTTAATCGAGTGGATTGGCCGCCGCAACCGCGAACACACCCTCCAGTCCATCAAAAAACTGCCCACCTGGATTCGCTGGGCAATCTACTACGCCCTCGTTATTGGGCTGATGCTCTGGGGGACCTACGGTAACGCCGAGTTCATCTACTTCCAATTCTAACAGCACCAAGCGCTGTACCTTAGTGCTGGCGCTTCGCGCCAGAACACCTTGATGTAGCCTACCGTTCACGCTGTTCGGCAACGCGGTGCGTTGCATCACGCTTTCGCGGCTTACCATTTTGATTTAGTAAGGATAACACCCGCGCTTGGCCGCTCCCGTTGGTCGCTACACCTATTCTCCCTCTGGGGAGAAGGCTGGGGTGAGGGGCAGCAGTACAAAGGGCGAAGACAAGCTTCACCTCTACAGCAACGCGGTGCGTTGCATCACGCTTTCGCGGCTTACCGTTTTGATTTAGTAGGGATAACACCCGCGTTTGGCCGCTCCCGTTGGTCGCTACACCTGTTCTCCCTCTCACCTTTTGGGGAGGGAACTCGTTCCACGAGGCGGGGTGAGGGGCAGCAGTACAAAGGGCGAAGACAAGCTTCGCCTCTACAGCAACACTGTACGTTGCATCATGCTACCGACCTCGGTCAGAAAGCTCTGGCGTACTTTACCGTTCACGTTGGTCGTTTGCATACTTCATTAGTTTTTCTGGTGCGTAGTACCGGTTTGTGGTGCAACGTACTGAGTACCGTGTTGCCAAGGAGTTCTTTTGTCTGGTTTTATCAAGCGTCTGTTACTCTTCTGCATCGTGCCGGTTTTGCTGCTGAGTTTTCAATACTTTGTTGACCCGCTGGATCTGTATCCCGGTGTGCAGACAATTCAACCCATATCGGGTCATTATCGTGCCATTAAGACATATGACTTCCTCCACGACGAAGAAAATCCTCAAGACTACGATGCCGTAATACTCGGCACCAGCCGAGTAATGCGACTAAGAACCGAACAGCTTGCTGATTACGGCTACAAAGGCTTTAATTATGGCATCAACACGAGTCGAGCCGAGGATTATTACTGCATCCTGCGTCTGTTACTGGACAACAATAAACAACCGATTCGCTTGATTATCATCGGATTAGAACCGGAAATTATTAGCAACACCTGGCCAATTCATCGCCAGCTGCTACAGGTATCAGAACTATCCTGCTATCTGGATAACTCGCTTGTGTTACCGTCAGACACAGATTCCAATCTGCAGGATATAGCTAATTCTATCCGTCTGTCGTTCACAGCAGTTACCAACAGTCTCAAGAGTGATAACAGGCCAACCAGCCACAAATATTCCTTCGATCCGCTAACCGGAGATTACCTCGAAATCGAGCCACGCAATTACCAGGGTGCCAAGATGTCAGCCAAATATCTTGACAAGTGGTACGCTATCTACTCCGGCTTTACCGAGTTACACCCCGGACGATTGGAGTACTTCCGACGCTTCATTGAACTCTGTCGAGAGAACAACATCGAGGTGAGGGGTTACCTGACCGCCAATCACCCCATTCTCACCGACTTCCTACTGCAAGCCACGGAATACAGCGACCGCCTGGCTGAGGCGATTGCCTTCTGGGAATCCCTTGACTACGACGGCTTTACTCTGGTGGATTACACCTCGCCTGAGTTCTACGGCGGCGACATGAACGACTTCGCCGACCTTGCCCACATCGGAACTTACAACGCCGAGCTGCTCCTGCGTGATTTGATGGAACAGTAACGAGCAACCACACTTATTGAAAAAGGACAACCCGATGAGCAAAGACAGGAAACTGGAACAGGACTTTCAGGACTGGCAAGAGCGCGCCGCGAAGCGTAACGAACGAGACAATCTCTTCGAGACCATCAGCGGACGCAAAATCAAGCCGATGTACACTCCCCTCGATCTGGAGGACTTCGACTACGAGGAGAAGCTGGGGACTCCCGGTCAGCCGCCGTACACCCGGGGTGTGCAGGACAACATGTACCGAGGTCGACTCTGGACGATGCGCCAGTTCTCCGGTTTTGGTTCGGCGGAGGAATCAAACGCCCGCAACAAGTACCTGCTGGCGAACGGTCAGACCGGTCTCTCCGTGGCTTTCGACCTGCCCACGATCATGGGTTACGACTCCGACCATCCCCGCTCCGAGGGCGAGGTCGGACGCTGTGGCGTGGCTATCGACTCCCTCGCCGACATGGAGGTGCTGTTCGACGGCATCCCCCTGGACAAGGTCTCCACCTCGATGACCATCAACGCCCCCGCCGGGCTGCTGCTGGCGTATTACGTCGCCGTGGCGGAGAAGCAGGGGGTTGACTCCAAGCTCCTGCGCGGGACGCTACAGAACGACATCCTCAAGGAGTACATCGCCCAGAAGACGTGGATCTTCCCGCCGGAACCCTCGATGCGGATCATCACCGACATCTTCGGCTACTGCGCCAGCGATGTTCCCCAGTGGAACACCATCTCCATCTCCGGCTACCACATCCGCGAGGCTGGCTCCACGGCGGCTCAGGAGCTGGCCTTCACCCTGGCGGATGGCTTTGCCTATGTCGAGGCGGGCATCGCCGCCG
>JAIOSI010000011.1 GCA_021107695.1 bacterium | reverse complement strand
TGCCGCCAGCGGTTGACTTTGTTCAGCTTCTCCCGGGCAATGTCCAGCATCTCCTGTGAAAGATCAAGACCGACGACCTCGTGTCCCTCCTCTGCCAGCGGAATTGCCAGCCGTCCGGTTCCTACTGCGATCTCCAGAATAGGACCATTGGTCTCCGCCGCCAGACGACGGTAGAGTTGGTAGTCGGTCAGGTCTCCCTCATACTGGGCATCGTAGAATGCTGCCGAGGTGCGATAGATTTCTTCCTGGCTCATGGTGATCCTTTTTGTGTAAAAGGTCTGGGTAATAAAAAACTGGTCGGGGAACCCCCCGACCAGTAGTCGTTTTGGAGAGGGTTACAGGTCTTCCATTGCCTTCATGAACAGCTCGTTGAAACGCTCCATGTAAGAGTGATCTTCCGGAGCCCAGCTGTAGTAAATCTCGATGGTGTCGGTGGCGATGTCGCCCTTACCGAGAGCCTGAGCCAGGGCGGCGGCGTTGTAGAGTCCGCCGACGTGGTAAGGATTGATCTCGACAACCTTGAGGAAGTACTCAAGCGCCTTGTCGTTATCCACATTCCACAGCGACTTGCCTAGGTTGAAGTACGCCGCATCGGAGAGGTCGGTAATGCCGATCAGCGTCTCCCAAGAGGCGAGGGATTCCTCTGCCAGCCCGAGCTGACCCTGAGTCGTCGCAACAGAGACCCAGCCGTCCACGTAGCCCGGATCGACCTCGATGGCTTTTTCGTAATACTCCAGCGCCTTCCAGAGGTAATCGCCAGCCAACATCTCGTCCACGGAGTTCTTGATCTTGTCGTCATCCACCAGTTCCCAGTCCTCCGGAGCCTTGTCCGGGTTCATCATGTAGTTGAGATTGTTGGTGATGGTGGTGGAGGCGTTGTAGTAGGCATTGCCTAGGCGCAGCCAGGCAAGCTGGAAGCCCGGAGCCAGCTCCGTGGTCTTCTCCAGGCGGATGAAGGACTGCTCGAAGTCTTTGTCGAAGTACAGCAGCTTGCCGAACTCAACCAGAGTGGCGAAGAACTCAGGATCCTGCTCCAGGGCGCGCTCGTAGAAGGAGATCATCTTGCCAATATGCCCGGCAGAGATTGACTTGCCCAGCCACTGATAAGCGTCGAGGTTGGTGGTCAGCGGCTCTTCCCAGTAGCTCTCCGTGCCGCTGCGGGGGAAGAGACCGAACTCGTTGAGGATGTCTTTGGAAAGCTCGCGAGCCAGCATCGGCAGTTCCTCGAAGAGACCGGTGCGCTCGAAGACGGCGATCTCCTCGAAGGGAGCGTCGGCGGAGAGTACGCGGAGCTTGACCCAAACCTCTGCCGGGCTTGGCTTGTCATATTCGCCGACGATCATGTAGTCGGCGTTATAGGCGCGGTTAAGTCCCTCCGCCTGGCTAACGTCCAGAGAGACGACATCGAGCTTGGCATCTTTATAAGCGGTGTCGCGGTCGGTGTTGTACTTTGAACGCCAGAGCTGCTGGAACTTGTTGAGCAGGTCGGAACGCTCAACCACCCAGATATTGGAACACTGCATCAGGTCATAGTTCATCGTGATGCCCAGTGCCGGACCGATCCACTTGACCTCACGCTTCACCGGCAGCTCGGTTTCCGGATCATCGAACTCTTCGTAGCGAGTCGGGTAGTTGCAGGTAAAGTCGAAGACCAGCCACTTGGTCATGCCAGCGGCTTCAGTATTTGAGAGTTCAGGTTCTACCACCGAAGCGATATCGGTCGCGACTACGGCCTCCTGAGCCATGACGGGCAGGGTCAGGAGCAGGATAGAGATAATGAGGGTGAGTTTCTTCATCTTGCCACCTCCAGTTTGGGTGGGGTTTGAGTTTTTTGCTTAACTAGCCTTTGTTTTGCTCGTCCGGCTTGGTAAGGTCTTCGCCTGCGCCGAGTTATTCAAAGGTTTCGTTGTGCAAAAGCCTTTTGCTACTCAACTCCCCGACCCGATTCCGGTCTGTCTGGCATTTTTAGAAACCGGATACTGTTACTCCAGCTCCGTGCCAGCTCCCCCGGATTCAGGGGATTGTTGAGTTACGGTACAGCTTTGCGGTTAGTTCCCGTTTCGAGGAAAAATGATTGCGCCGATAGTAAGCTACTGACTCTGGATTGTCAACTAAGGGAATGCGGACGCAGCTTCTGCGGCGGGCATTTTTGCCGATGAGGCAATGCCCGCCCTACATAAACCTCGCAATGTTTTTACGCCTTCGCCCCTTTATGGGTCGACCCGAAGGTCGGCCGCTACAGCATCGAAAATCGTAGTTGTGTCATTGTAGTAGGGGCACGGCACGCCGTGCCCACGGTAAAAACGACATTTGCAAGAGGATATACCAAGGTTTTCTGGCACGAAGTGCCAGCCTTGTGGTGCAGCACACTGCGCTGCTAGTTACAGTTACCTCGTCTTGTGTTGATACAGAACGCGAGAGTAACGATCATGTGTCTATGTTCGTTTTCGCGTAAGCAAGATGCAACGCTTGGCGTTGCTAGCCGATGGAGATGTTTCCACGCGGGTAGCGGTATTTGCCTTTGGCATGGCGGCGACCGATCGCCAGCCCCAAAGAGAGCGGTCCGACCCGTCCGGCGAACATAAGGACGATGATGACGATGCGTCCGGCGTAGCTCAGGCTGCTGGTTACTCCGGTGGAAAGCCCCACGGTGGCGTAGGCGGAGACGGTCTCGAAGAGGAGGTCGAGGGGCGGATGATCCTCGAAGAGGAGCAGCATGAAGTAGCCCAGGACGACGAAGGATATTCCACCGACGAGGACCGCCAGTGCCTGCTGGGTTACGGAGTCCGGAATCTCCCGCTTGAAAACCTCCAGGCGGTCTTTTCCGGTGAGGTTTCGCCAGAGGTTAAGGATAACGATGGCGAAGGTACTGGTCTTGATTCCTCCCCCCGTGGAGCCGGGGCTGGCACC
>JAIOSI010000273.1 GCA_021107695.1 bacterium | reverse complement strand
TAGTCGCGAAAGTGTGATGCAACGCACCGCGTTGCCTAGGCGAGGTTTGCGGCCTGTTCGCGGAGTTGGTCGAGGCGGACCTTCATGTTCAGTACCAGGGGGGTGATCTTTGTGCCGGTTGCTTTGCTGCCGCAGGTGTTCAGCTCGCGGAGGATCTCCTGGCAGAGGAAGTTGAGCCGTCGTCCGGGAGAGTCTTTGACCTCGGCAAAGGCGGTCAGATGACCGTCGAGGCGATCCAGCTCCTCGGTGATGTCCGCCTTCGTTGCCAGGTGGGCGATCTCCTGCTCCAGCCGTTCGCTGTTGAGGCTCTCTGTGGTCAGCTCGGCGATTCGCTCGTTGAGGGTCTCGCGAATCTTCTGAGGAACCAGACTCGCAAGCTGGCGCAGTTCGGTAAGCTCGCCTTTTAGCTGGTTGAGGTTAGCCAGCATCTGCGCCCAGAGTCGATTGCCCTCTTCACAACGGGTGGCAAGGAGCCCGGCGAGGAGCTGTTCGGTGGTCTGCTGGAGAACCGTCTTCAGCCGTTCCTCATCGAGCTGGCTTCCGCCTTCTTTTACCACACCGGGCAGACGCAGCAGCTCCGCCGCACTCAAGCGTTTTTCTACACCGGCGGGAAGCTCTTCCAGGGCAGAGAGGTAGCCCTCGGCCAAGGCTCGGTTTACCTTTGGGGGAGTGGTCTCACCCTGAAAACCGGAGAACTCCCGACAGGTGATAACTAGGCTGCCCCGGCTGACGGCCTCTTTGGCAAGCCCGCTGATTAGCTGTTCATAAAGGGAGAGCGCGCCGGGGAGGCGCGTCTTCAGGGAGAGGTGCTTACCGTTGACGCTCTTTGCTTCGAGGACGAGGAGGTCTTCCCCCTCGCAGAAACGGGCGACGGCGTAACCGGTCATGCTTTCCAAAAAATTTCCTTCCGCACAAAAACCATCGAAAAACTTACGAATTGAACCTTCCAGTAAGCTAAGGTGCCAGGGGATCCTCAGGTGAATAGCCGAGGAGCGATGCCTCGCGCCACCATTCATCCGCCTTCACATTTTCCCTGTTGCGGTAATAGGCGTAGCCCAGTTCATAGGCGTATTCACCGTTGGTGGGAGCCTGCAGAACGGCACGGTGGAAGGTCTCGATTGCCTCTTCCTGCTCACCGTTATAGCTGTACGCCTGACCGAGAAGGAAGATGTACTCTGCCTCGTCGTTTGCCAGGCTGCGCCCACGTTTCAGGATGTCCAGTGCCTCGTGGTACTCGCCACGAGAGAGCAGGATTGCCCCCAATCCACGATACGCCTCGTAGAAGCGGCTGTCTTTTAGCAGCAGCTTGTCGTAGGAACGCTCGGCAAGGGTTACCGCTCCCATCTCCTCAAGTAAAGCTCCCAGTTCCAGATGGAGCCGCCATTCGCGCTCGTCCACCAGCCCGGCGCGGCGGTACATCCGGTTGGACTTTTCTTTCTCATTCAGGGCGGAGAGGATGTCGCCGTAATACTTCAGCGTCCACGGCTCTTCGGGCTGCTCTCGATAAACGGTCAGCAGCTCGGAGAGGGCGTGCCGGACATCGTCTTCCTCCAGATAGACCCGCGCCAGCTCACGCCGGGCGACCCAGAAAGCCTCGTTGCGGTTCACCGCTTCGGTCAGATAGCCCAGCTCCTGCGCACTGCTCCCCACGGTGCTGATTCCTCGGCAGTACCAGCGGTAGGCGGAAGCATCGGCGATGATCAGCTCTTTGGCAAGCTCAAGCCCTTCGTCGTCCAGTGGCTCGCCCATTCGCAGGCGCAGCTCGGTGTAGATCTCGACCTCGATGGCGAAAAGGTCGGTTCCGGTGAAGCGAATATGGAACAGCTCCTCTTCACGAGGCCAGGAGAGAGCGGCGATCTCAACGCTGTAGCGGTCTTCTTCTCCCAGTTCCTCTGCCCACTCAACCAGATAGGAGCCACGCAGGTAATAGTCTGGCGAGATTCGGTCGAGGAGATTCTCGTAATCCTCGTCGCTCAGCTCTCGCTTACGCCCCAGGGATTCAGCCAGCAACCCCTCGCGGACGGTGCGCCAGCCAAGCCCGACCCCGAAGTTCGCCTGATTGACCATCCGAGCGATGGCATCGGTGAGACCGAGGACATACCAGGAGTCCTGGGGCTTGCCTTCGTTCTGCAAGGGCAGCACCACGATTCGCGGCGCGGCCTCGACCATTCCTGACAGCAGAATCAGGAGGAGAAGTAATGGTAAGAACTTTCGCATAACTACCCTGTTTGGGGAAGCGTCGTCGAACACATAAAAACCGTGATTAGCTTGTTATCAAGAAGTTAGGGCTACCGCTCCGTTGTACCATCATCAGTCGGAGTGAACTCATCCACGCCGTCATCTTCATATTCGTGAGGAGGCTCTGGTTCTGGTGGTGCCGGAGCGTTATTGATGGTAAAGGGAATCATCGTTGAGGTTCCGATGTCGTTATCGGCAGGAATCACCCGCAGGCTGCCCTCGGAGTAAATCTCGCCGAGGTCGCTAAAGCTATCCCAGTAAATGGTGATCGCACTGGTCAGTCCCAGCAGTGAATCACTAATACTGACCGGCAGCCAGCTTCCACCGATGCTGTATTCCAGCTCGCAGTCCACCGGGTCGTACTCCGGGTCGTGGGGGGTTATCGTAATCGCCACCATCCCGGAGAGAACCCCCTCAGCGATGGTTAGCTCTGCTGTAGGTGGCTCGTTGTTATCCAGCGGGAAGATTCCGGTCTGCCCCGCCGTTCCATCGTCGTTATCGCGGGGCAGCGCACGGAGCATGACCGCGTTTAGGTCGGCACCGGGTGCGTCGAGGGAAGAATCCCAGGTCAGACTGCCGAAGCCCGGGGTAATGTTGGTAAGCGTCTCTAGTATGGTCGCTCGCTGCCAGCTGCTGCCACCGTCCAGACTGACCTCTACCACCAGGTCGGTGGCATCGCCCTCACGGTCGCTTAGGTTATAGCCAATCGTTACCTCGCCGGTCTGCTCGCCCTCCGGAGTGTCGAGGTCAATCAGCGGCGGCTCGGAGTTGTCCAGATGGAAGGAGGCGGTCTGGGCCGGTTCACCGGAGTCATTGTCAGCGGGAGTTACCCGGAGATAAACGCTCTCCAGATCAACAGAATCGAGATCGAATGTCGAGTTCCAGACCAGGCTGCCCGTTCCGGGGGTTACGCCGATGAGCTGTCCTGTAGTGCTTGCCGACCTCCAGTTTGTGCCATCGGTCGAATACTCCACGGTCAACGCGCAGTCGTCGCCTTCACGGTCGCTAAGATCGTAGTTCAGAGTAACCTCAGCGGTCTGCTCGCCCTCCGGAGTATATAGGTTGATGGAGGGAACATCGCTGTTGTCAACCTGGAAGAGGTTGGTTTGGTCTGGCAATCCGATATCGTTATCCGAGGGGGTGATGCGCAGGAGGTAGTCGCCATCACGCTGGTCAACATCAGCGCGGGAACTCCAGCTGAGACTACCCGCGCCGGGGCGCACTCCACTGGTAGAGCCGCTGACCGTAGCGGTCTGCCAGCTTGCGCCGTTATCACCGGAATATTCCACCGCCAGCTCAACGCCGTCGCCCTCGCGGTCGGAAAGCTCATAGATAATGGTAACGGAGTCGCTCTGCTCACCCTCCGGCGTTGCCAGCGAGATTTGGGGAGTATCGCTGTTATCCACCTGGAAGTTCGCCGTGGCATCGAGCATACCGACATCGTTATCGCTGGGGGTCAACCGGAACTGAACCTCAAAGAGATCGAGCATGTCCGTATCGCTCTTCGAGTGCCAGGTCAGGCTGCTGCGGTAAGCAGAGGAACTGATTCCCTCAAGCTGACCCGTTGTCGAGGCAGCCTCCCAGGTTGCACCGCCATCCCGACTGAACTCAGGGACGATACTCAGCGGATCGCCCTCGCGGTCGGAAAGCTCGTAAGCGATGGTTACATCGACCGTCTGCTCGTCGGGAATATCCGTCAGCACAATCGCTGGCTCGTCGCTGT
>JAIOSI010000031.1 GCA_021107695.1 bacterium | reverse complement strand
TGGTTCCCGGTCTGACCGAGGGACATCCCATCGAAGCGGCACTGGATGCCAACTCGCAGGGCTACCTCTGTCGCTGGACGTACCTGAGGGTAGAGCAACCGGAGCGAAGCCTCTTCACCACTGCCTTTGAGCCGGGCGAGGTCATCCCCGTGCCGATTGCCCACGCCGAGGGACGCTTCACCACCGCCGATCCGGCTCTCCTTAATAAAGTAGAAGCTGGCGGGCAGGTAACCTTCCGATATGTAACTTCGGACGGCTCCCCGGCGGACAGCTACCCGGACAATCCCAACGGTACACTGAACGCTATCGCCGGAATGAGCAATCCAGCAGGGAATGTACTGGCTCTGATGCCTCACCCGGAGCGGGCGACCTGGCTGCGACAGCTGCCGAAGAACCTACCCGGAGTCTGGGGCGAGCGTCGTCGGGGCTTCACGACTGCGGATGATCCCGACCTGGCAGGACCCGGACGCAAGCTGTTCCTCTCGCTGGCACGTTACCTGGAGAAGGCATAATGGCAGAACTCAACCTCCTCGTCCGACTGAAGGTTCCCGATACCATTGCCGCCAGTGCGGAGATGGCGCTGACCGACCTGCTGGCTCACGCTGAGCTGCTGAAGCTGGAGCGGGAGGAACTGTGGCGGTTCAGCGGCAGCTTCGACCCCGACGAACTGCTGCAGAAGCTCCTCGACCGCACCAGCTGCTTCGTCAAGCCCAGTAAACATGCCCACCGCCTCGTGGCTACCCTCGACGGTATCGAGCCGTACCACAAGCGGGAGGGCAAAGGCGAGCTGGTGCTGGTAACCAAGCTGGACGACTTCGCCGGGCGGGATGCGCTTGCGTATTGCCGCAACACGCTGGGGCTATCCGGCGTAACCGCTGTGGAGTACGGAACCCTCTGGACGCTCTGGCTAGCCGCCGATGCACCGACCGATGCTGTAGAAAAGATGGTGGACTGCTCGGCTCGGAGGAATGGCCTGCTGGCAAATCCTCATGCGGAAACGTTTAGGATACTGTAGTCGCAGAACTCCCTGGGAAACAGGTATATCAGTACAGTAAGCCAGTGTAGGGCGGGCATTTTAATGCCCGGCGTGAGATTGACGAAGTCAGTCATACTTCAAATATCTGATTTGCTCTAAATACTCCCACTAGCTGGAACGGAAGTTGTTCTAAATGACCATACACCGCCACGATTACTATGAGGTGCTGGAGGTTCCCCGAACCGCCGATGCCGCCGAGATCAAGAGTGCCTATCGCAAGAAGGCACTAGCCTATCACCCCGACCGCAATCCGGACAACCCCGAAGCCGAGGAGAAGTTCAAGGAAGCCTCCGAGGCGTACCAGGTTCTCTCCGACGCGCAGAAGAAGGCGACCTACGACCGCTTTGGACACGACGGGCTGGAGGGACGCGGCTATCAGGGCGTTGACAACGTCGGCGACATCTTCGACCTCTTCGGTGGACTGTTTGGCGACCTCTTTGGCGGTCGTCAGCGTGGCGGCAGGCGTGTTCGCCGGGGTGAGCATCGCCAGGACACCGTAACCCTCACCTACAACGAGGTGCTGACCGGGGTAGAGAAGCAGGTCAATCTGGAGCGGATCGAGCTTTGCGACCGCTGCGATGGCAGCGGAGCCGAGCCGGGGCATCCGCCGATTACCTGCTCCACCTGCAACGGTCAGGGGCGGGTTATCCAGAGTGCTGGCTTCATGCGGATGGAGATGCCCTGCCCCGCCTGCCACGGCAGCGGTAAAGAGGTTACGGTTCGCTGTGGTCAATGTGCCGGTCGGGGACGAGTTCGCGCCCGGCGGGACATCACCGTTAACGTCCCCAATGGAGTGGACGAGGGACAACGGATTCGGGTCTCCGGCGAGGGCGACGACGGCTCCGCCCCCGGCTATCGAGGCGATCTCTACCTGACCGTCCGACTGAAGCCACAACCACCCTTCCGCCGCAACGGACGAGAGCTGCTCCTCGACCTGGAGCTAACCTACCCGCAGGCGGCTCTGGGGGTTGATATAGAGGTTCCCACTCTGGGTGAACCAACGGAGTTGCACATCCCCGCCGGAACCCAACCGGGCAAGGTCTTTAAGATAAAGAAGGAAGGCTTCCCCACGGTGAACGGCAGCCGCCGGGGAGCGTTGCTGGTAACGGTGAGCGTTGGCGTGCCGAAGAAGCTCAATCGCAAACAGAAGAAGCTGCTGGAAGAGTTTGCTGACTCATTCTAAACCCTATTCTAAAAAGGACATTCGATGACCGACGATGCCTTGCACACCGCTCGTTTCTCGACCCTGATGATCTCCCTGCACAGCCAGACGATGATCCTGCTGGGCAAGCTGGCAGACCCAGGCTCCGGCGAGCTACGGCGGAACCTCGCCGCTGCACGAGGAACCATTGACCTCATCGAGACCCTCGCCGTAAAGACCAAAGGGAACCTCACAGTTGATGAAGACAAGATGGTTCAGCAGATGCTCACCGAGCTGCGGCTGAACTATGTAGAGGAATCGAACAAACCGGAAAAAGTTAAAGAGCCGGAAATGCCTGACTCCCCGGACAATGCCGACAGCGAAAAGTCGGACTAGGTGTTCATCGGGCGAAAGCTTCTGGAACGAATCGACGAGAAAGCCCTGGCGTGGGCGATTGATGCCGCCTGGCTTCGCCCTGAGGTCGCACCGGAAACCCTTGAGCCGTACCTGGTTGAATGCGCTAGGCTTGAGATAAAGGGAGTCTGCGTCCGTAGCGACAAACTCGCCGAGGCAAGGCAGCTTATTAATCGGGAAAACCCGGAGCTTGACCTCATCGGTGTGGTGGACTTTCCGGCGGGAACCAGCGATATCGAGACCAAAGCTGCTGAGGCACGCCAACTAATCCAGTCCGGAGCAGATGAACTGGACGCGGTCATTAACGTGGAGGCTCTGCGCCGTCGGAATTCC
>JAIOSI010000167.1 GCA_021107695.1 bacterium | reverse complement strand
GGTGATTGACCGAGCGGTGGTTGACAAGAATGTCCGCGTCGGCAGAGAGTCAATCATCGGCAGCGGCGATGATCTTACCGTTAACCCCCGCTTTCCGGAGCATTACCGAACCGGCATCACCGTGATTGGCAAGAACTCGGTGATTCCAACGCGGACCACCCTGGGGCGCAACGTCTGCGTCATGACAGATGTTGATGCCGCCGCCTTCCGGGGGGAGAGGGCTATCCCGTCGGGCAGCACGGTGGAGGAATAGCGACCTCGTAAGCAAAGGGACACGGCGTACCGTGTCCCTTTTGTCAAACTCACTGCTGCTATTCCATTTTGAAAAAGTAGATGTGGTACTCACCCTTAGCGATCTTCTCGGTTTCATACTCAAAGCCCAGCTTCTTCATCACCCCGTACAGCGGAATCGGCTTGAAGCTCTGGATAATGTGTAAGCCCTGCCCCGGCGGAGTTTCCGCCGCCTTCTCTTTTATCATTGGCAGAAAGTTTCCCGCGAGGTCGCGCGCGTCAATAATATCAAAGACCTCAAAGCTGTCTTTCTCCATCATCCAGTCCTTAGCCATGATTTCCTTACGCTGCTACTGAGTCTAAGTCTCAACACGGGCAGTGTAGCATCAACTGCTATCCGGGTCAACATTCAATTCCAGAGCTTCCCCTGACTGTCCCAATGCTGTTTCTTAATTTTCATGCACGAAATCTGAACGCATACCTTCCACAAACTTTGTTTTAGTATGAGCTGTTTTTGTTTTTCTTTGTTTATGACTTCCATGTCTAGTCCTCATTTGGTGGAAAGTGATTCTTGCGAGTTTACCGTCCCCATATCTACATCTTCTTTTTGAATCGTCCCAGATACCTGCGAACGGTTTCCATGTACTCACGGTAATCATCACCATACTTATCAAGGCAGAAACGCTCCTCAGCCAGGAGGCTGAGATGGTTCAAGAACCCAATGATGAGTACGAAGAACACTAAGAATATCCAGGAAGCCGACATCAAGCCAATTCCTAAAGCTACCACGAGGAATGCAACGTATATCGGATGTCTCGATATTTGATATATCCCGTGAGTAATAGTCCTATCCAGCGGTGCGGTTGCGTAATTAACTATGGCCACGGTATAGAAAGTCAGACCAACGAGGTAAACAGGAAGTCCAATCCAGAACCACAGAGTACACAGTTTAAGAGGCAGGAAAATGGTGTAGGCAAGAACAAGAAAGTAGATGGGCATAGAGATGGACGCGATAATTCTCGCGCCTCGTTCCCTGGGCATGGCAGCCGCTCTTTTTAGTGCTTTTGGATTGACCAGCGGAAGAACAACATAGTTCATGAGAAGAAACAGCAGTATGGGTATCCACGCGTTCCACAGCCCTATCTTGAAATCAGGTATTAAGTTCACTGTTGCTCCTTTCAGCGACTATATATATCACCGGAAAAACGTCCTTCGGGTGTTTCATGATGTCTTTTTTCATAGTAGCGAGACCTGATTTAGCTATCATACTGGCTAACTCGCCTAAGTTTAGCTTGTGAAAAACTGGAAAAGCTGTAAAGAATTTGAAGATTGTCATCATAAACCTAAATCTTCGGGATTCCCCAATACCAGCTACTGTGGCTATCAGCCGTCCCCCTGGTTTTAGTACCCTTCTGATCTCTGATAGGGCCTTCGCCGGCTCTATCATGTTGTGCAGCGCGTTTTCGCAAACTACTATATCGAACATACCGTCGTTAAAAGGCAGTGAGTAAGCATCCTCTACCGAAAACTCTATATTCTTAATTCCTTTTTCATCCACCTTTTTCTTTGCCTCCTCAATCACAGGACCTGAGATATCTATGGCGTGAATCCTGGATGCTCGCTGGGCTACCCTTAGAGCAACTGAGCCCGTGCCGGTGGCAACATCCAAAACGGTGCTGCCAGTTTCAATATCCTCAGCGATTTTATCCAGCAACGATGGATAGATTTTCCAGTGCTTTTCGATATAACGATCATACCTGGGCGCAAGTTTATCCCAGTGTTTCCTCTCCTTCTTCACTCTTTTGTCAGTGTTCATGTTATGCCCGCTTTCGTGAAAATGGTATTTGTGAGTTTCTCTGACAACGCCATCCTACTTGACGAAACCCATTATTGATATTGAGTCTCTATCTCAACAAGGAGAGTTTATCATCAGGTTAATTCTTTGTCAACAGGGATTTTCAATATCACCAACCGCTATCCAGGTCAACATTCAGTTCCACCAAGCCGCCCCCTGTAGTTTCTGTTACAATCCTGCGTCCCTTTTGAACAAATCGAATGTCGAACTTTCCCAATAACCTCTGGAGCAATCTGAAGAACCTCCCCCGGCGGGTGGGACGGTTCTGGGCGGGGTGGCTGCCGACCGGCTCTGGCTGGTCCTTCGTCGTCCTGATCTTTGTGATTGTCCTGCTGGTGTTTATGATTCCCGCCCCGGCGGGGGATGCCTACGAGCTACAGATTCCCTCCAGCGGCGAGACGGTCTCCACCGCCTTTCCGTTAAAGGAGGGACGACTCTATAAGGTTACGGTTTCCGGAGTCTATCGCTATCGTAATGATGGGATGGCGGATGCCCAGTTCCGCAGCGTTGATGCCAGCTATGACGACCTCCAGCCCTCGGTGATGCTCAACGGCTCCCTCGTCCGGGCGCAGGTGCTTGACCTGGCGGAGCATCGCTATACTTTCTACGTGGCGGGGGATGGTCAGCCTCTGACGGCGAACATCTATGACCACTGGGGGCGGGGCTTTGCCGATGACAGCGGACCGTACTGGGACAACGGCGGCTACCTGACACTCAATGTCCGTGAGGCAGACTTCCGCTGCCAGCCGAGGCATTCGAGCAACGCGGGCTATCTGGTTCGCTACGATCTCGACCCGATTCCCGAACCGGCGGATACGGTTACGCTGAAGCTCTGGCGGATACTCGGTGAAGAAGAGCGGGAGCTGGTCTTTGCCGCCGCCACCGACGAGCCAGTTGCTGCCTACGGCGACCGCAACCGCCTGAGCCGCGATGCCTCCAACCGTTTCCTCTGGAACGGAATTGGTAACATCGGCAGCTACGCCGACGGCTTGGCTCCCTTCGGCGATTACGTGATCGAGTTGGTGGTGGAGTCCCGGGGCAAGCGGTTCTCCACGGTGAACTGGGAGGAGCCGGGTAGCCTGACCCACCTGGTGGTCCTGCCGGGGGGCGACTCTCCCGACGGCGCGTTCCAGATGGTTTTCAGCACCAACAGCGATGGACGACGGCTCTACGGCTATAAATCGCCCCGGGCGATTACTCCCACCTTTGGTCCAGAGATGGTGGAGCTTGCCAGTTCCGGGCTAACCTGCCTTGCCTGGCAGCCGGGGATTACCGATGCCGAGGGCTACGACTCCCCGGTGCTGGCGTATCTCAAGCGACGGTTGAATCTTGCCCTGACCACGGCGTTTGAACAGCAAGGCGAGGTTTTCCCCTTCTGTACCGACTCCGACGGACAGTTTGACGAAGAACTGATCCGCCTGCTAACCGCCTTCCGCCGGGAGTTCGACTACGAGACTCCCACCGAGACCGCCTTTCTGCAACGCTTTGGTAACCTAGGGACAGGCACCGGTGAAGGCGCGATTCCGGCGGTTTACTACTCCCGGGTTGTGGGGATGGAGACCTTCACCGCCCTGGACGAGCTTACCTTCAGCCTGCCCGGTCTGCCCGGTGAGTGGAACCTCAACGACTTCGACAATCTGCCACTCTACGATGCCGAGAACCCCCGGCGCAGCCTCTACCACCGCTTTGCGGAGAACTGCGCCTGGATTCAGGAGCTGCGTCCCGACGGCAAGGCACACCCGGGCTGGGAGATCGACCGAGATCTGCTGGACTGGGGAAAACGCTACGACCTTGCCCCGGCTGCTTTTCAGGCGTTCTGTGAGGCAGTAAGCTATCAGGAGTGCGGATTGATGCACGTCCTCGGCTCCGGGCGAAGCTATCGGGCTGCCAGCGGTCATGGCTCGGCAACGGGTTATAGTCAGCTTACCGGAGCCGTGGTGCACGGCGGGAACTATCAGCTTCGCTATCCTAATGGTGGTGAGATCCAGCGGGTCGCCTTCGCCTCGTTGCCCCAAGAGACCCGCTACGACCTGCGCTATCTGGCGGAGTTGAACCTTCAGGTTGGCATTCAGTACCTCCGGCTGGTTATCTCGACGCAGAGCCGCTGGGAGTTCGATCCCCGCTTTCAGGAGGCATTCCGCCCCGGCGGAGTGCTGGACTTCACCACCTGGGGCGGAACGGTGCGGCGGCTGAAGATGGCTGGCGTGATGTACAACGCCGGACCCTACGGAATTAAGGTCATCCTTCGGGACATCTACTCGACGATCCCCCCGCCACCACGGGGGACGAGGGAAGCCGACTACTACGCCGGACAGATGGCGGCGATCCCAACCCTTCGAGCGATTGAAGAAGAGCTTTCTGATACTTCCGAGGATGAAACGGAGCCTCTCGTTGAGGAGACCCCAGCGACGCTGATGGCGATTCCCGCCGATTTCCCCTGGTCTGCGCCACCAGCCTACAACATGGACTACGAGGGAATGCCCGGGCTGGACTACTTCTTCGGAGCCTGCGAGGGCGACATCGAACCGTTCCTGATCCGCTTCGCCCTCGACCTGCGGCGGTACATCGCCGGGGAGTATCACTTCCCCTGCGAGAGCTACCCCGGCGGCGTGGAGCGACTCTACGAGATATTCAGGATGCTGGGACCGTTCTGGATCAACCGGGGTGCCGGGGGAGACTGGGCGCGGGCGGCACTGATGAAGCTGGAGCGTGAGGTGATCGGCTACGTCCGGGGGATGGGGCGCAACGTACCGGTCTTCTGGGACTCCGATGAAGTC
>JAIOSI010000227.1 GCA_021107695.1 bacterium | reverse complement strand
TTCCCGAAGGCATCTTCGAGGGTTCGCTGGACGATTCGATCAACACCGGAATCACCCGGCTCTACGGAACCCAGAACGGCGATGGTGGCTGGCCCTGGTGGGCGGGCGGCTATTCCAGCGTTCACATCACCAGCTACGTGCTGGTCGCCCTCCACGAGATTGGCGATATCGACTGGATTGACCCGGAGCTGGAGAGCAAGCGCAACTCGATGGCCCGCAACGCTCTCGGCTACCTCGCCGGGCAGCTCAACTCCCTCGAACCGGACAGCACCCTGGGCATCTATCCGCTCTACGCCCTGGCACTCTGGGACAAACCGGTGGAGAAGTCCCGCTGGATGCTGACCTACGACACTCGCGAGCATCTCGGCTCCTACTCCCGCGCCCTGTTGGCTCTCTTCCTTGACGAAATCGGCGAAACCCGCAAGGCGAAGCTGGTTATCGAAAACATGGCGGGCTACGCCGAGATTACCGACGACGACGCCTACTGGGGTCAGGAGTACGGCTGGTGCTGGTACTGGTGGCAGGATCACGTAGAGACCACCGCGCTGTCGCTCAAGGCCCTGCTCCAGATTGAGCCGGACAACGAGCTGATGGAGAAGGCGGCGCACTGGCTGATTACCAACCGCCGTGGTGGTGCCTGGAAGTCCACCGTTGATACCTCGCTCTCGATCTGGGCGTTGATTGACTACATGATCGAGACCGGAGAGATTGACGCTGATTACCTTGCCACGGTTACGCTGGATGGCGAGATCCTGATCGAAGCTGACTTCGACCCCGAAGATGTCTGGGGCGAAGGACGGGAAGAGGAGATTCACGGCGAGGAGATTCAGCCCGGTGCCCGTTCTCTGGTTATCGAGAAGGACGATGGTCCGGGACGGGTGTACTTCACCGCCGCGCTGGAGTACTTCTCCAAAGAAGACCACATCCCGGCGCACTGGGACACCGTGCGTCTGGAGCGGAAGATGTACCTGGTCTCCGAGGACGGCTTCGAACTTACGCCGCTGGAGTACGTTGACCACACCGTCCGGGTCGGGGACTACATCGAGGTCGAGCTGATCATCGACAGTCCCAACGACTTCGACTACGTGGCAATCGAAGATCCGCGCATCGCCGGTTGCGAGTTCCTGCCCAAGGATCGCTCCGGCTGGGATTGGCAGACCGGAACCTATCGTGAACTGAAGGAGCAGCTCACCGCCTTCTTCTACCAGACCCTCTGGACCGGAGAACGGACGATTACCTATCGCGTTCGTGCCGAGCGTCCCGGTGTCTATCACGTCATGCCGACCCAGCTCTACGGAATGTACGCCACCGACATCCGTGCCAACTCCGCCGAGCGGGTTATCACCATTCTGCCCAGCGAGGAGCAGTAGGAGCAGATGGGGTAGGTAGATGGAGTAGCTCGATATAACAAGAGGTTAAGCACAACAAAACGGAGGAGCCATCGGGCTCCTCCGTTGCTGCATAAATAATCAAGGGATAATTGAGAGATAATCGAACGGTTTCTGGGGATATCAAAGACATCCTGCTATACTGTCAACGATCGGGGGTGTCTGCTTTGTTGACGCAGGCGTTGTTTTCTTGTGATTTTGACTCACAGACAGGTGTTTTGTAATATGTGTGAAAAGAAGTGCGCCTATCTTGATGACTGCCCAATCTTTGAGCATCTGTACTCTGAAGGAGCCAGGGAGCTAATCAAAAGTCTCTATTGCCATAAGAACAATCACCATTGTCATCGTTTTCATCTGGCAGAAGTCGGTGCTGATGTCCCCCTGCAACTAATGCCCGACGGCAGCAGCCTGTAGCAGGGGTTTTATTGCGGACTTATTCCAATTCAAAACTTAAATAAAGCAGCCCGCAGGGGCTGCTTTTGGTTTTGTGGCAGAATGCTTACTCGATAGGTTCGGCTTCTTCAGCGGACTCTACAGGTTTGGTTTTGGTGGCGATGTCGTAATGCTCCCGAACCTGAGTGTCCAGCTTACCCATCATCTCTGGATTCTCTTCCAGATGCTTCCGGGCGTTGTCCTTGCCCTGACCAATGCGTTCACCGTCGTAGGAGTACCAGCTTCCCGATTTCTCCACGAGGTCTGCCTCGACACCCATGTCGATCAACTCGTTGGAGTGGCTGATGCCCTTGCCGAAGAGGATGTCGAACTCCGCCTGTTTGAATGGAGGAGCGACCTTGTTTTTCTTGACCTTCACCCGGCTGCGGTTACCCACGTTGTCGCTGCCGCTCTTTAGCGCGCCGATACGGCGAATCTCCAGTCGGATGGTGGTGTAGAACTTCAGCGCGCGTCCGCCCGGGGTTACCTCTGGATTGCCAAAGACCACGCCGACCTTCTCACGAATCTGGTTGGTGAAGATGATGCAGCACTTGGTGCGATTGACGATTCCGGTGAGCTTCCGCAACGCCTGGCTCATCAGCCGAGCCTGCAGGGCGACGTGGGTATCGCCCATTTCGCCCTCAATCTCCGCCTTTGGAACCAGGGCGGCGACGGAGTCCACCACGACCAGGTCGATGGAGTTGGAGCGCACCAGCATCTCCACGATCTCCAGGGCCTGCTCGCCAGTGTCCGGCTGGCTGATCAGGAGGTCGTCCACGTTGACATCGAGCTGCTTGGCGTAGGTAACGTCAAGGGCATGTTCGACATCAATAAACGCTGCGATACCACCGAGTTTCTGCGCGCTGGCAATGGCGTGGAGGGTCAGCGTGGTTTTACCGCTGGCCTCGGGACCGTAGATTTCCACGATCCGCCCACGGGGATAGCCACCGACACCGAGGGCTTTATCGATGGTCAGCGAACCGGTGGGGATGACATCGACCTCACCGATATTGCTTTCGCCCAGGCGCATGATCGCGCCCTTACCGTACTTACGCTGAATCGAGGCAAAGGCTGCTTCGAGATTACGCGATTTGTTATCCACTGCCATCGTGTTGCTCCTTTATCACAATCGTTTGAAAAATGTCGTTGTCCAGAAAATCTTCTGCCAAGACAGGTCAGCTTAACATAAAAGGCTGACCAATTGAGGGGTTAAAAAAGAGACCCCACCTGGGATATTCAGGCTGAAAAATTTCCCTTGACAGATCGCCGGAGTCGATGTTACATTGCCGCCGATGAACCTGCGGTAAGATCCGCTGGTCAAGATGGT
>JAIOSI010000226.1 GCA_021107695.1 bacterium | reverse complement strand
CGGCGAGCAGGCTCACCAGGTCGTGCTGGGCGGTGTTGGTGTCCTGATATTCATCCACCATCACGTGGCGGAAGCGGCGTTGATACCTCTCCAACACCTCTGGATATTCGTGGAAGAGCTGCGCGGTCATCATAATTAAATCGGAGTAGTCCAGCGCGTTTGATTCCGCAAGCTCCTCCTGATAATCATGGTAGATACTCTTGATTCGCTTCTCGATTGGAGTAACCGCCGGGAAGGCTGCCGGACCGATGAGATTATGCTTCGCCTTCTCGATACTGCGAATCACCTTGAAGGTGTCCAGCGAGCCGGGCTTGCCAGTGGGACCACAGAGCCGACCGATGATGGCACGTTGGTCGGTCTGGGTGGCGATGACAAAGTTGCGATCCCAGTTCGGGAAGTTGCTGATGTCGCGACGGAGAATCCGGGCGCAGAGGGCGTGGAAGGTGTGAATCCAGACCCTTGAAGCGGTGGTGGTGTTGTCGTCAACGCCGATCAGGTCGTTAATTCGGGAGCGCATCTCGGCGGCGGCTTTATTCGTGAAGGTTATCGCCACGATCTCCCCGGGGCGAGCCTCCCCCTGGGCGACTAAATTGGCGATGCGCACCGTAACCACCCGGGTCTTACCAGAGCCAGCCCCGGCAAGCACCAAAAGCGGAGTACCGCGATGCTCCACCGCAGCAAGCTGTTCCGGATTCAAAAACGCCAAGAGGTTTGGATTGCTCATAGGTCTTTTCTTGAGATTGGAACGGTCAAAAACGATATTTTTCTACCGTAATGAATAACTCTCGCTGTTGAGCTTAAAATCAGAAGGGTACGGCATGCCGCACCCCGAAGATGATGTAACCAATATCAAAACAATAAACAACAATAGCTCATCCTGTACGCTCCCGCTGGCTATTCCTCCAAATCGATCAGTTCGTCGGAATCGCTCACCGCACCGATCGGTTGCAACAGCCCGTGAGAGAGCAGCTTCTCCAAAGTCTGGAGGGTGTCAACCTTCTCCTGACTACAGGCGACGCAGATTTGGTCAATAGATCGTTTGCCGTCGATCAGCGAGATTATCTTCCATTCATTCGGCTTGAGCTGAATATTTTCCATCGAGGTATCAACATCCGCCAGCTGGAGAATCGTTTTCTCCGGAGGCATTCCGCCTTTTAACCCCTCAACTTCATCGGCTCGCCTTGCTGCCTCCAGAATAAGATTCGTCGCCGAAATGGTAATTGAACGCCGGGTCGGCAAAATACTCGTATCAAAACGAAACCGCCCCATCTGCCAGCGCAGCAATTGATAGGCGGCCTTCTCTCCAGTCAGATTACTAAAGGTGGCGTGAACCAGCTCGCCCTCACGAAAGTAGAGCGTACCCACTTCCTCGCCCCGCCGTAGCGACAAAGCACCGGTCCGACTGCCCATCTGCAGCATCTGCAAAATGTCAGCCAGCCCAAAATCCTGCAATTCACCATCAAACGGCATTTTTTAGCCTCGCGAATAATATCTTCAGACCCTTTATGGTCATCCCCACGGACGCGCTCCCGCTGGTCTCTCCATTACTTCAGTCGCAAGCCCGCAGCATGTTTTCCCCTCGTGCCAGCTTGAAGCTGGACACACTTTCGCGACCAGGGATAATGATCGCTTTATATCAATCGCCACGGTCATTCGCTCGTCATTACTCGCTTATATAATGGCACTTGCTAAGGAAGGGGATGTTCTACCGTTAATCGATAACGCGGTGCGCTGCATCACACTTTCACGACCAGGGATACTGAGTGTTATCAATCCCCACGATCTTCCGTGCGCCATTGTTCACTCGCGATTGATATTTAGTCCGGGGCAGTTTACCGTTGCTTACTCAGATCTGCCAGGACAAGCTTGGAGATGGCGCGGAGGGTATCGAAAACGCCGATTCCATCGGTGGCGATAGATTCGAAGCTGGGGTCGCCGCGATGATTCAACTTTTTCTCCAGTTCGTCCACCGGGATGACGTTGGGCAGGTCGCGCTTGTTGTATTGGATGACCATCGGCAGCTCGTCGAACTCATAGCCCTGAGTGCGGAGGTTAACCTTGAGGTTCTCCAGACTCTCGATGTTGTCGTCAATCCGCTCTACCTGGGAATCCACGACGAAGACCAATCCATCAACGCCCTTGAGAATCAGTTTTCGACTGGCATCGTAATGCACCTGACCGGGGACGGTGTAGAGGTGGAAGCGGGTGGTGAAGCCCTGAATCGTGCCGAGGTCGAGGGGGAGGAAGTCGAAGAAGAGGGTTCGGTCGGTCTCGGTGGCGAGGCTGATCAGCTTGCCCTTGGTCCCGCCCTCGATTTTTTTATGAACGTAGAGCAGATTGGTGGTTTTTCCACACAATCCACAGCCATAATAGACTATTTTACAGTTAATCTCTTTGTTAGCGTAGTTTATCAGGGACATTTTCGTCCTCGGCTGTTAATTGCGGCGCGAAACGCCTATCTTAAAGGGAGACGAAGAGTTCGGCGCGGGCAAACCCGCTTCTACCGAAACCCTTTACATATTCGTTCAGATAATCCCGCTAATCGCGGAAGAGATTATCGATTTCGCTCTCGGCGACCGAGGAGAAGGACTCGTCAAGACCGACATTCTGGACAGCACCGAGCTTGGAGAAGATATTCTCGAAGACGTTGGACAGCTCTTCGAGGGATTTCTTCACCCGCAGGCGGACAAGCCCCAGGGAGGTGCGGTTGTCGAAGACGACGACGAGAATCACTCGACTCTGCACCACGGAGATGTGGATGGACTCTTTCTCTCCCTGGTGAAAGAGGACGGAGAACTCATCCTGACCGAGGATTTTTGCCAGCGCGCTGGTGGCGGCAAAGTTACCCGCTGAGAGGCTGGCAAAGGCGGTGGAGTCGAGATTCGAGGTGTCGCCGTGGGAACTAATCAACTGCCCTGAGCGGTCGACCAAAAGGACGATTCGGGCGTTGGACTCGGTGAGGAGCCGAGCCAGGGTGGTGTTGATTATCTGATAATCTTCCTCAAAGAGTTGAAATGCCTGGGCCATGTTGGATCTCCACGGGAGTGGTGGGAATTGGTGTTTCGCCCGGATTGTGGGCGATGCCGAAGGCTGAAACTGGAATCTATTCTGTGTTGCTGATGAGGAGCTAAAGATGAAAGCGGAGCCACCTGAAAAGCACACAAAGGCATACTACATACAACGCAGAACAAAGCGCAACGCAGACAGCGCAAGCTACCCGTTCATTATGCTGTAGATGCCGGAAAAATGCAAGGAGTAAAATGCGGGGGTAATCTTCGGAAAGTGTAATCTTTGACTGCATTCCACGGCGGGGACTTTAGTCTCCGCCCTGCATTAAGCCCCGCCCCCCTTCCCGATCTTCCCCCAAAAGGGGGGAAGGAGAATAGGTGTAGCGACCAACGGAAGGCAGCTTAAAGCTGCACATTATCCCGCGAGAACACGTAATATCCTGATTGCTATCATTCCCGCGCTTCACCGCTCACGTTGTTCGCTAAGCACTCTAATTCCATTAGCAATCAACAGGAGCGGCAGACTACACCGAGGTGTTCTGGGCGAAGCCCAGTCTTGTGGTGCAGCACACCGCGCTGCCTACGGGCAGTCCGGTTTAGTTGCCCCCAAATGCAACTTGAAGATACTTCGAGCGACCACCGGGAGCGATTGAATAGGGCAATGATGTTCTGGGCGAAGCCCAGTCCTGTGGTGCAGCGCACTGCGCTGCTCAAGCTGGGCGGCGGCCTTCCAGGGCGAGTTTCAGGGAGACCTCGTCGGCGTAGTCAACGTCGGAGCCGGCGGAGAGTCCCACGGCGATGCGGGTTAGCTGGAGGTTGAGCGGGGTGAGCAGCTCGCGGAGGTAGGAGGCAGTGGCTTCTCCGGCGGTGGTGGGGCTGGTGGCGAGAATCACCTCGCTGAAGTCGCTCCGGCGGAGCCGATCCAGCAGGCGGTCGAGTCCCAGCTCTTCGGCACCAATCCCCGCCAGGGGGTCGAAGAGACCGCCGAGGACGTGATAGTAGCCGTTGTAGGCACTGGTTCGCTCGAAGGACTCGACGTTATACGCCTCCTCGACTATTAACAGGCGGTCGTGGTCGCGTCCTGAGTCAGCGCAGACCGAGCAGGTCAGCACCGCACCAGCTTCGCCCTCGGCTACATTGCCGCAGGTGGAGCAAAGCCCGACGCGATCCTTGACGTTGACCACCGCCCGTGCCAGGGAGACCGCTTCCTCCCGCCCGGTTCGCAGCAGGTAATAGGCGATCCGTTGGGCCGACTTT
>JAIOSI010000095.1 GCA_021107695.1 bacterium | reverse complement strand
GTCGTAAAGCACGGCAAGGCGGGGGTGGAACTCCGCTATCTGAGCGAGGAGATCGTTCACCTCGTCCAGGGCTGCCACGCCGATGACCGGTAGCTCCAACGCCCGCGCCACGTTGAGGGTATTGGTGCCGATGGAGCCGGTGGAGCCGAGGAGAGCCAGTTTTCGTTTTCGCACGGTTTTTCCTTCAGAAGCTGTTAGCCAAAATCCTGCACCATTTCACCTACGACATTATATCCAGGGGTTGGGGGACGATGGCACGGACAGTTGACCAAAATCCTTCGAGATTTCGCTTACTGTGGCGTAAAGCTGGTCGTAACGGGCGACCGTGGGATTTAATCGTAGCAGTCGATTCAAGCCGATTGTTTGCTGCTCACCGCAGTTTTCGTCAAGGTCTTTCGTTCTGATTACCAGAAACTCCCACTGGTCGAGATTCAGAGGATTGACTTTATCCCGATCTTTTTCCTTCAACAGACAGAAGATGTAGATATCCGAGCTTCGATTCTTGTTGGAGCCTCTGCCGTCCTCTTCATTCCAGCTTGACTTCGCTGAGATGTCAAACCTGATCGCCGAGAGCCGCTTTTGCTGCCAACTTTGCAGATAGCTGGCAGACTTCACCTCAATTTTCAAGCCATTGGTTGAGGTAAGGTCGTAATCCGTCCAGTTCACTCGATAATCGTAGTCAACCCCCAAGGCTTCTTTGACCAGATACTCTGCCAGAATGCCCCGTTGGGTGTTGTTCAGAAGCTCGCTGTACGCCCATTGCCAGAAGCCGAGGAGGGAGAGGTTCAGCGGTTTGCCGTTGGCGGTGAACCGCTCGTTGCCGCTTTTTACAGTGCTGTCCGGAGGCTTCCCTATCACAGTGTTCGTCCCACCGACTCGGTGAAGAAGGCGTGTTCCTTACCCACCAGCTCGCCGAGGCGGTTCAGCAGCTCAACGCTCCCGCTGACCCGGTGGTTCGGTCCGGTGCGCAGGGTAACCTCGTGGGGCGGGAAGCGCAGGTGGATGAAGAGCTTCAGGTCGCCGGGATACTCCCGCAGGATTGCGTCGAAATGCTTGAGGTCGTCGTTGGTCAGACCGTCGCCCAGCAGCTCCAGATGAAACCGATCAGCCCTCTGTTTTGGTACATCCTGTAGCTCGACCAGCTCCTCGGCGAGGATGGTGGTCTGGTCGCGATTGATCTGGGTTCGTCCAATCACCAGCAGCACCCGGTCTTTCTCAATCAGCTCGGCGTGAGCTTTGTAAGTGTCGGAGAAAATCGCCACCTCGATTCCGGCAACGCCGTCCTCCAGATTGGCAAAGGCGATCCGCTGCTTGTTGCGATCGAGCTTCTTCGACAGCCCGGTGATGACCCCGGCGACCCTGATACTCTTACCGCCGCTCAGGCGCAGGGCTTCCTTTACACTGTGAGTGGCAAAGTGGCGGATAATCTGCTCAAAGCGAGTCAGCGGGTGTCCGGTGAGGTAAACCCCCAGCACCTCTTTTTCGAAGGTCATCCGCTCATGTTCGCTGAAGGGCGGGATGCCCTCGTCGAGGTTATCGCTCGGCGCGCTGTCCTCGGTTGAGCTGCTGAAGAAGTCAAAGCCCGCCTGCCCCAGCTTGTGGTCGTCCAGGGCGCTGTCGTCCTGAGGGTCAATCGCCAGCTTCTGCGCCCGGTTACCGGGCATTCCATCCAGCGCGCCTGCCTTCACCAGACTCTCCAGCACCCGCTTGTTGACGTTGCTCTTCTCCAGCCGAAGGACGAGGTCGGACATCGAGACGAAGTCGCCGCCGAGCTTGCGTTCCTGAATTATCTCCCCGACCAGCCCATGACCAACGTTCTTAATCGCGCCCATCCCAAAGCGAATCTCCGCTCCGTCCGCAGTCTGAATCGCCCGGAAGCCGAGGTCGCTCTGATTCACACAGGGCGGCAGCACCTCGATACCGGCGCGGCGGCACTCGCTGATGTAAAGGGCGATGCGGTCTTCGTTGCTCAGGTCGTGGGAGAGCAGAGCCGCCATGAACTCCGGGCGGTAGTGCGCCTTGAGCCAGGCGGTGCGATAGCTGACCACGGAGTAGGCGGCGGAGTGGCTCTTGTTAAAGCCGTATTCGGCGAAGGGAACAATCTGGTCAAAGACTCCCTGAGCGAGCTTTGGGTTAATTTCTTTTTCCACGGCACCGGCGACGAACTCCTTGCGATGTGCCTCCAGAACGCTTCTGATCTTCTTCCCCATCGCCCGGCGGAGGATGTCCGCCTTGCCGTATGAATATCCTGCCAGGCGGCTGGCGACCTGCATCACCTGTTCCTGATAGACCATCACGCCGTAGGTCTCGGCGAGGATCCCCTCCAGCGAGGGGTGGTCGTAGGTGATCGCGATCTCGCCGTGCTTGCCCTTGATGTACTTCTCGGTCATGCCCAATTTGAGCGGACCGGGGCGGTAGAGTGCCAGTATCGGAACCAGCTCGTTGAAGTTATCCGGGGCGACCTTGCGCAGGACATCGCGGGCGACCTCGCTCTCCAGCTGGAAGATGCCCACTGTGTCGCAGTCCCGCAACAGCTTGTAGGCGGCGGGGTCGTTCTCCTCAATCCGAATGTCGTCGGGGTAAAGCTCAACGCCGTGGTTCTCGCGGATCATCGCGCAGCAATCCCGAATCACCGAGAGGTTGCGCAGACCGAGGAAGTCCATCTTCAGCAGCCCGACCTTCTCCACGGCACCGCCGTCGTACATCGTCGTGTTCTCGTTGTACATCGGAACCAAATTGACCAGCGGCTCGTCGGAGATCACGACCCCGGCGGCGTGGGTTCCGGCGTGGCGAACGAGTCCCTCCAGCTTCGGTCCGTACTTGAGCAACCGCTCTACCTCAGGATCCTCTTTGGCAGCTTTTCGAAGCTCAGGGGTGCTTTCCAGGGCTTTCGTTATTGTAACCTTAGGACCGAAGGGGATCATCTTGGCGGTCTTGTCCACCACCGAGAGGTCGATCTCCAGCACCCGCCCGATGTCGCGGATAACCGCCCGCGCGCCGAGCCGGGAGAAGGTAATCAACTGGGCGACGTTCTCCTCACCGTACTTGCCCCGAACGTAATCCAACACCAACTCTCGCTGGTCATCGGCGAAGTCGAGGTCGATGTCGGGCATGCTTATCCGCTCTGGGTTCAGGAACCGCTCGAAGAGCAGACCATGTTCAATCGGATCAACATCGGTAATTCCCAGGCAGTAGGAGACCAGCGAGCCGGCGGCGGAGCCACGCCCGGGACCGACCTCAACCCCCATCTCCCGTGCCTTTTTTACAAAGTCCCAGACAATCAGGAAGTAGCCGGGAAAACCCATCCCGTTAATGACCTCGAACTCGCTCCTAAGACGATAACCGTACTCCTCCCCGCGCCCCGGTCGCTTGACCTCCAGCCCTTCAAGGGTCAGCTTCTCCAGGTAGTTTTCTTCGGTAAAGCCCTCCGGAACCGGGTAGGAGGGCAGCTTACCGCCGACAGTCTCCAGGTCAAGCTCGAAGCGGCAGCGGTTGGCAATCTCCACGGTGTTGGTCAGCGATTCCGGCAGCTCGCCGAAGAGCTCGTACATCTCCGCAGGGCTGCGGAAGTAGAACTCCTTCGAGTCAAAGCGCATCCGATTCTCATCGGACATCGTCTTGCCGGTCTGGATGCAGAGCAGCAGCTCATGAGCGTAGGCATCGCCGTGGTCGAGGTAGTGGCTGTCGTTGGTTGCCACCAGCCCCAGGTCGAGCCGCTGCGCCAGCTTCACCAGTTGAGGATTGACCTCCAGCTGCTTCTCCAGCCCGTGGTTCTGCATCTCCAGATAGAAATTATCCTTGCCAAAGACCTCGGAATAGAATCCCGCCGCCTCCCAGGCTTTATCGTAGTTGCCGTTCAGGAGTTGTTTCGGCACCTCACCGGAGAGACACGCCGAGAGACCGATCAGCCCCTCGGAGTGCGCCGCGAGGAGCTCTTTATCGATTCGAGGCTTGTAGTAAAAGCCCTCGGTGTGCGCCAGCGAGACCAGACGGATGAGGTTTTTGTAGCCGACCTCGTTCTGACAGAGCAGGACGAGGTGATAGCGGGTACGCTCGGAGGGATTCTTGTCGTGGCGGGAACCCGGGGTCAGGTAAAGCTCACAGCCGATGATCGGGTTGATGCCACGCTTCTTACAGGCGTTATAAAACGGAACCACGCCGAACATCACCCCGTGGTCGGTCAGTGCCACGGCGGACATGTTGTACTCGGCGGCTCGGTCAACCATGTCGTTGACCCGACACATCCCGTCGAGGACCGAGTATTCGCTGTGGTTATGGAGATGAACGAAGGGGAGCTGTTTCATGGGGAGTTTTCTGATTTCGTGGGTATCTTTGTGAAAATCTTGCTTCCTGGTGTTAGCCCCTCATCTCGACCCTCTCCCCAAGGGGGAGAGGGAGTAAGGGATAGCGACCAGTGGGAGCGATCAGACTCAAGGTTTTCCGGGCGAAGCCCGATCTGTGGTGCAGCGCACCGCGCTGCCAGCTGCCTATTCCTCTTTGCCGTCAAACAGCAGCAGCTTGCTTCCCGACACTGCAACCACGGCGTATTCGCCAGTCGGGCTGGTGTTGAAGATTGCTGGTGGATAATCCACCGTTGGCAGATCGGAGGGGATCGGGGTCAGGCTGGCCGCGCTTACCAGCATCAGGAGACCATCACTCCGTCGGAGCAGTAGCTCAGTGCCGCAGATCAGCGGACGCTCCAGTGCCAAATCCGCTTCCAGATCCCAATGCCCGGCGACCTCACCATCCTCCGCCCTGAGGCGGAAGAGCTTGCCGTCGAGATCGGTCATGAAGAGTGAACCTTCGTGGAAAGCCGGATTACCGAGAA
>JAIOSI010000247.1 GCA_021107695.1 bacterium | reverse complement strand
TAGTGTACCCTGACCTTTTCTCCCGACGGCGACAGCATCGCCTTTATCGCCAAAGAGAAGGGCTGGCTGGGAGTTTATCTGGTAGATGTCCTCAACGGCAATCTCTATCGCGACTTCGAGCTGAACTTCGACGCGCTGGAGAGCATCACCTACGCTCCCGATGGCGAGTCGGTCTATCTGGCAGCCCAGCAGGGGGGGCAGCTCGACCTCTTCGAGCTAAGTCTCAATGACGGGCATCTGACCCAGCTTACCGACACACCTTACATGGAGCAGCACCCAGCGGCTTCTCCCGACGGTCGCTACCTCGCCTTCTCTGTGGAGGAGGAAGACGGTACTCACATCGCCGAGTTGACCCTGGCAACCGGAGACATCGTTTCTCTCACCAGTGGAGCGGTTGAAGACCGCTATCCAGTCTATAATCCTGATGGCGAAGGCATCGTCTTCAGCTCTGACCGTCAGGGACCGAGCAACCTCTATCAACTGAACCGAGCCGACGGTAGCTTGACCAAGCTCACCGACTCCCTCCGCGATATCTTCAACCCCTGCGTCTCCGCCGACGGCGAGAAGATCGTCTTCAACGCCTATCAAGGCATGACCTATCAGGTGTACAGCCTCGACCTCGAAGACTCGCTAGCGGAAGCCTACGACAGCTCCGCCGACGAACTGGTCTTCTCCGCTCCGGAGCTACCGATCCGCAGCGGAGTGGAGGTTGGCGAACTGGACAAGCTCGGTCAGCTGCTCCCCTGGGCTTACGACCCGAGGATTGACGGTGCCGCCGCGCAGGCTGCCTACACCACCGGCGGAGCCTTTGAGGCTCTGGGCTATGTTACCGCCTCGGACACCCTGGGCGACCACCGCCTGATTGCCCAGTTCGGGCTGGTCAGCATCTCCAGCCTCGACGACCTCGACCTCGACGTAGGCTATTACTGGATGAAGAACCGCTTCACCCTCGGCGGACGGGTCTTCACCTGGAAGGACTACTACCTCACCTCCGACGGCTACTTCTGGGAGCGCAACAGCGGCGGGCAACTCAGCTACTCCTACCCCCTCAGCGAGACCCTCCGCTTCGACGCCTCTGTCATCGCCTACGAGCAGGCGTGGAACTTCACCGACGGCTCTACCCAGGACGAGAGCAGGTTCATCTTCGGACCGATGGTCTCTCTGGTCTTCGACAACACCGAGTGGGGCGGCTATCATCCGCTCCGTGGTGTGCGGGCTAACCTCTCCTACTTCCGCCCAACCAAAGCAATCGGCTCGGACTGGGAATTCAACGGTCTCGCCCTAGACTTCCGGGGCTACCTGAAGCTACTTGGCACAAGCTCTCTTGCCACGCGTATTTACTCCAGCCACAGCTTCGGCGGCGACCCGCAGGATAACTTCGAGTACCTCGGCGGAGCCGCCGACCTGCGGGGCTTCGGCTATACCGAGTTCGGCGGGCATAACGTCAGCTTCCTGAATATGGAGCTGCGCCTGCCGCTGATTGACCGCATCGACATCGGCTTCATTCCCGGCTTCATCATCGGCGACATCCGGGGCATCGGGTTCATGGACCTCGGCATGGCGTGGGACAACGACGCCGAGGTCAGCGTCTTCTCCGAGGAGCCGTATTGGCACTTCGACGACCTCAAGGGCAGCCTGGGCGTGGGCATCCGCTGGGCATCGCTGGGCTTGCCAATCCGCCTGGACTGGGCATGGCCCTGGGACGGCAAGGACTTTAAGGACGCCGTCTTCCACTTTACCCTCGGCTGGGAGTTCTAGGGTATATTTCAAACTTTTATATAAAAGCCCCCAATAGGGGGCTTTTAATTTTTAGTTCTGAAGATATGCTATTCAGTTGCTTCTTGTGCTGCCCTTACTGCTTCTTCCGCCAGTATTGTTGTTTCCTCAAGTATAGCAGCTTGCTCGGCTGTCATATTTTCTAGTTCTTCCTCAAGCATTCTGCCAAGATCCTCGCCCCAATCGTCATCTTCGGCGACCTCATCTTTTAGATTGGGTGCTGTAGCGGCTACCAAACCATTGGTATACTGAGCTGATGGATTTTTCTCAAGTACAAGTTCAACCCAATCATAAAGTACAAAAACTTTTCCCGTATCAATTATTGCATCGTTAGCAGTCTCTAGACGTTCTGGGTCGTTAACTAGTCCGAAAATGTAGGTGTCAAATTCCTCAAATGTGGTACCATAACTCTCTAGTACCTTTTCAATCTCCATCTCATCTTCCATGTCACTGATTTCAAAGAAGATTTCGACGCAAATGTCATCGTTGAGTTCCTTGTCATCACAGCCAGATATCATTATGAGGATGACTATCATGGTGGCTAGTAAAGTGAATTTGTACATTTGCTCCTCCTATGCCTTAGTTATTGTTAACAACTCGAATACAGACAACGCAAGGCGTTGATGCACCTATGCTAAAATGGGGGGGGGGTAGATGTCAATACTTTTCCTGTACTAAATCCTAAGACACCTATTTTTCAGACAACAGGGAAGCTCCGTTCAGCGAAAATCGATAATAAAAACGGGATGTCCCTTGCGGACACCCCGTTTTCTTATTCTACCTGCAAGCTGGTTAGGCGTGGTCTGGTGCGTCGGCTGCCACGCTCTTGCCCTTTGACAGAACGAAGAGGTGGAAGAGGTACAGCACAAAAACGATGATGGCGATGGCGAAGATAACCGCCTCTGCCAGGTTCAACTCCACGGTGGCGGTCAGCTCGCTCTGCCCCAGGGCGGCGACATGCTCGCGAGCGAACTCCTCGGAGACGGCAATCCGTCCGGAGGGAACCTCAACATCCTCTTCACCAGCGGCGATCCGTGCCTCGGCAGCGGCAATGGCAAGTACCTGCTCACCACGGAGCCGCTCGACCTCGTCACTGATGGTGTCGTAGATCGTCGTCTCGCCGTAGTGATCGATGAACATCCGCCGATAGGACATCTGGGCGTAGGTGTTGCCCGCGCAGCTGTCGTCGGCTGGATTGATGGTGATCTCCGCCGGGGTGGTCGCCTCGGTAATCCAGAGGTAACCGAAGACTCCCAGACCGAGGAGAAGGACGATCAGAACGATGGCTTGCCAGGCTTTAGTCGCACCGAGAATATTCATTTAGGCTCCTGTGTACAAAGGTGTGGGGGCTGTATCTTAAAGTTTTTGCGGGGCTGGAGCGTCCTAGTACTCGTCCAGCCGCATGGGCATGACCAGGCAGAGGTAATCCTCGCCCTCTTTCGGCTTAATCAAGCCGGGGCGCAGGTTCTCGATCAGCTCGACGCGGACCTCGGCGGACTGGGTCGCCTTGAGGGCGTCGATGATGTAGCGGGCGTTGAAGCCGATGCGCAGTGGCTCGCCGGAGTAGTCGATCTCGATCTTCTCGCTCGCCTCACCCTGGTCGCTGTGACCAACCACCCGGAGCAGACCTTCCTCGAACTCGTATGCGATGCGGTGGGAGCTTTCGTCCGCCATCAGGGCGATGCGCTTGGTCGCGTCCTCCAGAAGCCCCCTGTTCAGGTGGGCGGTGCGAGAGAACTCCGTCGGAATCAGCTTTTTGTAGTCGGGGAAGTCGCCCTCGATGAGCGATGCCATCAGGCGGGTATCGGCGAACTCGGCGACGATATGTCCCTTGGCGAAGGAGAGCTTGACCTTCTCCACCCGGCTGGCGAGCTTGTCGATTTCGGAGATAGCCTTCGTCGGCACGATGCCGGTAAACTCGACGTTGTCATCGTTGAGCAGCCGAACGCTCTTCGCCAGGCGGCGACCGTCGGTCGCCACGAAGACCAGCTCCCGCTCGTTGGTGTCGATCAGCACACCGTTGAGGAAGTAACGGGTCTCGTCGTAGCTCACCGCGAAGAGGGTCTGGTGGATCATCTCCCGCAGGGTGTCCGAGGAGAGGGTCAGGCTCCGGTCGGCATCCACCGCTGGCTGGGGCGGATACTCCTCGGCATCGATTCCGGCGAGGGAGAAGCGGGAGTTCTCGCAGTTCACCTTGCAGCTGGTACCCTCGACGGAGAAGTTGACCTCGGCTTCGGGCAGGGCGCGGAGGATGTCGGTGAGCTTGCGCGCGGGAAGGGTCAGCTCGCCGGGGCTTTCTACCTTTGCCGCCAGGGAGCAGGAGATACCGACCTCCAGGTCGGTGGCGGAGAGGTGAACCCTGCCCGCTTCGGCATCGGCGCGAAGCAGAACGTTGGCAAGCACCGGCAGCGGCGGATTCTTTTTAACAACGCCAGCAACCATGCTTAAGG
>JAIOSI010000209.1 GCA_021107695.1 bacterium | reverse complement strand
CCGCGTTTGTGTCAGCTAAGACGGACTGCCTGTAGCCACCAACGCGGTGCGTTGGATCACACTTACGCGACCACACAACTAGACTAATAACCATCACATCCGCGTTTGTGTCAGCTAAGACGGACTGGCAACCAGCAACGCACCGCGCTGCCTTAGCGGTTTCCATTCACCGCCGATTGTTATAGAATACGCTACGGGATGAATGAAAGTGTTTTATGGAATCGTTAGCCTCATCATCGTTGCTCGGTCTGGACTATGCCAACAGCATAACCAGCCGCTTCGGCGCGCAACAACTGGTCGATGACCTGAGCAAGCGCGAGGATTTTTGTCGCGAGGTTCTCGGCACAACACCCTTTCAGGGAACGGCTCTGGAGATCGGCTGCGGGATGGGCTTCTTCACCGCCGCCCTGGCGCGACGCTTTGAGCGGGTTCTGGCGATGGAACGTTCCCAGACCCTCTCTATTGTGGCGGTGGGGCTGCTGGATGCTCAGGGGCTGAAAAACGCCGTTATCTATCACGGAAGCCTGCCAGAGATAGCCGATCTGAGCGATAGCCTTCACATGGTCTCTCGCTCTCAGGCACATCTGGTCGCCTCCTACGACGGACTACGCCGAGACAATCTCCTCGACCTCTCCTTCATGGCTCGATACATCAAACCCCTGGGGATGACACTGGTCGTCTATCCAAGCTGGTGGTTTGGCAATGCCAAAGGCGAGCTTGAGCAGCGGCTCTATCAGCGTGGACTGGCGGCGGGCTGGACTAAAGATCGCCATCCTGCCGGACGGGTGCTGGAGCAACTCGACCAGGGCGAGGCTCCGAAGGAGTCGGTCAGCCTGGCGTATCAGGCAGCGATGACCGGATTGCGCGACCTCTACGACCACAAGCTGGATAAAGCTGCCGCGGACTGGGATGGTCCTGCGCGATTCGAGATCGAAATGACCTGGCGGCTTATGCACTTGCCAGAGGAACAATAGAGAAATCTCCAAGATACTGAAAACGAAGAACTGACCGTTGATTAAATAGTCGATGGAAAACACCCCGTTTAGCAAAAATTTGCCCGGTGGGAATGGGGCAGACCTGAAAGCGCTGAACTGTTAAAGGAGCTTAGATGAACATCAGCAAATACCTCGCCGAAGAAAACATCATTCTTGACCTCAAGGCAACGAGCAAAACCGAGGCGATTGCCGAGCTGGTCGAGCAGTTGGTCAAAAGTAAAAAGATCGAAGCCGCCGACGAGCTGATTGATGCCGTTACGGCTCGTGAAGAGCTTTGCACCACCGGGCTGGAGAACGGCATCGCCATTCCGCACCCGCGCCACGGTCAGCCGCACATTCTTGAAGGTGTGGAGATCGTCTTTGGTCGCAAGAAGGGCGGGCTGGAGTTCGACAGCATGGACGGCAAACCCTCGAACCTGCTCTTCCTGCTCTGTGCCGAGAACGACACCAGCCACCTCCGCGCTCTGGCTCGTCTGTCGCGGATGGTCAAGGATGCGCACTTCCGCAAAGACCTTTTGGCGGCGCAGAGTGCTGAGGATATTCTGGATCTCTTCAAGAAGGCTGAGGAAACGCTGAGCTAGAGTTCCTTAGCACGGTCATCTAAGGGCGGACCTAATCTAATCGATTGGTGTCCGCCCCTTTTCTATCCTGTCTTCATCTGTGGGGCTTATGTAGGGGCCGACCTTTAGGTCGACCCCGTGAAGTTGAAATCGGTATCACCACTTTGCGGTTTACAGGGCTTTTATCTGTCCCCAGGTAACCTCTTCAACAGCACCCAGATAGCCCGAAGAACGTGAATCGTTGTACTCATCCCACCACTTGCTAATCCACCAGCGGGCTTCATCGGTGTCAGCGTCGTCCTGTCGGGTTAGCTCGAAGCTGGCGGTGTGCTGAGCGTGGTAGGTAACTTGAATATGGTCAAGGGTAACGGAAAGGTCGTAGGGTACATGGCTGATCTTGTCGATTGCTTCATCGTCGGCTGGTGGTAGATAGTCCGCTGGTATGGAGAGCGTTAGGTCGATGTTCTCTGCCCCAATCCCGTTGTTCTCAAAGAGAGCTTGGGTAAATTGCAGCTCCTCTACCTTGCTATAGGTAGCAGGTAAGCCGTTATCCCTATCATGTTCCGAGAAGTAGAAGATAAAATCATCGTGGATCAGTGTCTCGTATTTATCGTAGTATGCAGCGTTGTCGTAACACCACTCCAGGTTCTGCAAAGCGATCTTTGGGTTGATTGGCGAGTACCAATCCGTTGGACGTTCATAAACATCAGGCGATGCCGGACTACAAGCAACACCTAAAATGAACATGAATACAATCAGTACCAACAGTAATATCCGTCCCATTGTCTGCCTCCCTTATCGAACACTCTAAAATCACATCAATAACACTATCATCTATGTTCAACTGCGCCAGTCTAGCAGCGGTGTAAGCTGTGGTCAAGGTATAGGTAAAATGCCTGCTTCTGCTATGATTCTGGGAAGTTGTAGCGACCAGCGGGAGCGGACGACCTCAAGGTGTTCTGGGCGAAGCCCAGTCCTGTGTGCAGCTTCAAGCTACTATTCGCAGCACTAGTCTGGGAAGTTGCAGCGACCAGCGGGAGCGTATCCGTGGGAATAGACGTAATCCAGCGAGTATGAATAGCCGCGAGTTTGTGATGCAACGCACCGCGTTGCTAATGGGAACTCAGGTGAAAAGGAAGCGACCAGCGGGAGCGTATCCGTGGGCGTCAACATGATCCAACCAAAACTTATAGCCGCGAGGCTAAATTATTCGTAGCGGAGGGCTTCGATGGGGTCGAGGCTGGCGGCTCGTGAGGCGGGGAAGGTGCCGAAGAAGAGTCCGACGATTACGGAGAAGCCGAGTCCGAGGGCGACGGACCACCATGTTATGGCGTTGGGCAGCTCCATTGCTCCGGCGAGGAGGGCGGCGAGTCCCCAGCCCAGGGCAACGCCGATGAGACCGCCGAAAAATGTGAGCAGCAGTGCCTCGATGATGAACTGGCTCATGATGTCGTTTCGTCGCGCGCCGAGGGCCTTGCGGACTCCGATCTCCCGGGTGCGCTCGGAGACGGCGACGAGCATGATGTTCATGATGCCGATTCCGCCGACCAAGAGGGAGACCGAGGCGACACCGATCATAATCGCGTAGATGACGGCGGTGATGTTATCGAAGATTTCGAGCAGTCCACCCTGAGTAGCGATTTCAAAGTCGTTTTCGTCGCCGGGCATAACACCGCGTCGGCGGCGCAGGAGGGCTTCGATCTGGTTGGCAGCCTTGAAGACAGTGGCGGGGGAGGTGCTGATGGCGTTAATCCAGACGCTGGCACCTCCATAGCTGACGGTTTGAAAGGTGGAGAGGAAGGTGGTATAGGGAATGGCGATGATGTTGTCCTGGCTCTGACCAAAGAACTCGCCGCGCCGCTCCAGCACCCCGATGACCTTGAACTTGTGGCGACCGAGGCGGATCTCCTTCCCCAGGGGGTCGGAGTTGCCGAAGAGGGCGTCAACGATGTCGGCACCGATGACGGTAACCCGCCGCCGGGCCTCGATGTCTCCGGCGGTAAGGTCGCGCCCGTGAGCAACGGAGAAGGAATTGATCTGGCTAAGGTCTTCGTCGCCGGCGATGATCTGCTGCATGCCGGTAGAGTTGCCGCCGTAGGAGAGCCGGGCGGTGTCGAAGAGGATTGGGCTGGCGACTGCCACATCGGGGCAGTGTTCCTCAATGGCGATGGCATCCTCCACGGTCAGGTCTTTGCGGAAACGATGCTCCGGATTGGGCTGACCAAACTGCACCGCCGGGCTTTTGCTGATGTAGAGGTAGTTGGAGCCGAGGGAGCCGATCTGCTCGGTGATGCTGTTGGAGAGTCCCTCTATCAGGCTCACCAGGGTGATGATCGTCATCACGCCGATGACGATACCCAGCACGGTAAGGACGCTGCGCAGCTTGTTGGCGCGAATGGCGGAGGTGGCGATGCGCCACGCCTCGCGAAAGGAGCCTACAATCAAAACGAAGATATTGGTTTTCTTCTTTTTCATTTATTGCTCTTCACGAAGTAACAATCCGCAGAGATGGCTGACCAGCCGGGCTTCGTCGCCAGCGGCTTCCTCGAGTAGTTGTTGATAACGCCGGCCAGCGGAAAAGAAAGCCACAGCTCGCTTACGAATCCGAGCCAGAATTGATTCCAGCCCAAAGCGTTCCACGAGGGTAGTTGAATCATCCAGGAACCGCAGCAGGGCGTTCTGGATTGTGAGCCACTCACCGTTGAGGCTGATGGTGGCGTTGAGTCCGTCCTGAATCGCCGCCGCACGGTTGGCGTAAATCTCTTCTTCTGTGGCGGTGAGCGTTGCCTCGGCGTGGCGCACCGCTCCCGCTGCCAAAAGGATTAGCCCGACCAGGGCGAGGGAATCCTCCACCGTGGTCTGCATATCGCAGACCCGAATCTCTACGGTGGGCAGCACCCGGCGGGGACGGATGTCCCAGTAGAGGTCCTTGATGACGGCGGCACCTTCGTCGGCAAGGCAGGCGATGTGGCGGTCAACATCGGCAAAGTCCTCCAGCTTCGGCGGCGCGTTTACCGTCTCTAGCTGGGAGTAGAGCCGCAGTCGGGCATCGGCGGCAGTGTCCCGCCTGCCCTCCCAGTAGGGAGAATTGGCGGCAAAGGCGATGAACAGCGGCAGGAAGGGACGCAGTCCGTTGGCGATCCGCACCCGCTCGGCTTCGTCGGGAACCCCCAGATGCACGTGCAGTCCCCAGAAGAGGCAGCGCAGCCACTTCTCGCCCTGATGTTCGGCAAGGCGATGGTAGCGGGGATTGTCCACCAGAGGCTGTTCCCGCCAGCGATTGTGGGGGTGAATCGCCGCCGGGAAGATCCGCACTCCCGCCCGCTGCGCCGCCCGGTCGGCGCGTCGGCGCAGCTGGAGCAGCTCCACTTTCACCTCGTCAAGGTTGGCGCAGACTCCGGTGGCGATCTCCAGGGTCGCCTGATGAACGTCGGGCTTGATCAGTTTTCGTTCTTTCACCGAGAGCGACGCCAGCACCGCCTCAATCGCCGGAACCAGCCGACCAGTGGCAGGGTCAACCAGTCCAAACTCCTCTTCAACACCGATGGTAAAACTGTTCAAATTACCTCGCAGCGGCTAGCTCAATCGGGGAAACAAGCAAACTAACGGTGGATACTAGCACGGAGTGCTGTTAGTTGTCAGCAACGCCAAATGCTGTTCCTTTAGTGATACGCTTAACCTCTCGTTAGAAACAAGCTTCGTCCCTGCCAGCGTATTCTGAACAAACACGAGGTTTTATGTAGGGGTCGACCTTTAGGTCGGCCCGCAAATTTGTCGAGGGGTTTGATTTCCCCACAACGAAAAAAGGGCGAAGACGAGCTTCGTCCCTACGCCAAAACCATATTGTCAAACGACCAGCAGCGCGGTGCGCTGCACCACAGGGCTGGGCTTCGCCCAGAACACCTTGAGGCTGTTCGCTATCCGTCGGTAATGATAAGTCGCTGAGACTGCGCGATCAACGAGCGGCAGCGCAGTCAGTCGTAGCTAAACAAAACGCGGCAATAAACACCAATCCTGCGTGTTTATTAGCCGCGATACTGTGTCCAGCTTCAAGCTGGTGCTGGTCGGGGCGAGAGGATTTGAACCTCCGACCCCCTAGTCCCGAACCAGGTACGCTACCAGACTGCGCTACGCCCCGACCGTTTGAGGCGGTATGATACTACTCCGCCATCGGAAAAGCAAGTGGCTTATTACCTCCACCCTTACCCTGCCAGGATAATATCCGCCATCCCGACCAGCTTGAAACTGGACACACTTCGCGGCTACGAAATTAGCCAAACAACGTTCTCTTCCGCGCATACGCTCGTTACACTCGCTTCATAATCTCTTATTTATCAGTGAATAGCGACCAGCGGGAGCGGACGATCTCAGGGTTTTCCGGGCGAAGCCCGGTACTGTGATGCAACGCACCGCGTTGCCAGCTTGAAGCTGGACACAGTATCGCGGCTACAAAACCAGCCTGACAACGTTCGTTCCCGCGTTTTCTACCCTGCCAGGATAAGATCCGCCATTCCAATTACGCCGAGACTGACCAGGGTTACGATGACTCCGGCAAGCATCACGCCACCGATGACCGCCGGGATGGCGTAGCGGTTTGGTACGCCAAAGATGAAGGCGGCAGCGGTGCCGGTCCAGGCTCCGGTAATCGGCAGGGGGATCATCACGAAGATCATCAAGCCGAGGGCTTTGTAGCGGTCAATCATCTTGCCGCGCTTGCGGGTACGCTCGAAGAGCCAGGTGAAGAACCGCTCCGACCACTTCCAGCGCGCGCGCATCCAATTGCTGACCGGCTCCAGGAAGAGCAGCAGGAGGATGGCAGGAATCAGATTCCCGACTACGGCGATGAGATAGACCTCCCACCAGGGCAGTCCGGCGGTGAGACCGACGGGGATTCCGGCGCGCAGCTCGCCAATTGGGGTCATCGAGACCAGCAGGGTGGTTAACCAGGGGGACAAGGAAACTCCGGGGGAAAGGGTGTTTTTTGTCTGAGGGCGAACACAAGGTTCGCCCCTACGGTGAAGTGTTATTTACAAGCGAGCAGTGGCGAGCGAGAGACCGTGGCTGCGTATATTAAGTATCTATTGATTCAGCCGCGAAAGTGTGGTGCAGCGCACCGCGTTGCTAGATGTTGAACAATGTTAGTTCCTTTATCTCTTTATCGGCGTTGCGCAACCGGGATGCCAGCACCTGAGCAACCTTCAGCGTGATTTCGGGTTGTTCGAGGAGCAGGGTTTTGAACTCGTCGGCAGCGATGAACTGAAGGATGCAGTTGCTCTGGGCGACGACGCTGGCGGAGCGAGTCCCCTCATCGAGGATGGATAGCTCGCCGAAGACATCACCACTCTTCAGCTCGGCAAGGAGCTTGGCGCGGTGTGAGTCAAGCTCTTCGATTACCAGGGCTTGCCCGTCGATTAGCAGGTAGAACCGCCGCCCTGGCTCGCCTTCGGTAACAATTGCCTGCCCGGCGGGAACCCGATGCTCGTGAAGCAGCGGAAGGAGCTTCGCTCGCTCTTTGTTGTCCATAGTGCTAAAAAAGGTGATTTTCTTGAGTTCTTCTGAGGTCATCATTGTTCCCCGCTTCGGCTGGAGGGTTGGTCAGTGAGAACCACTTTCCTGCCTATCGCCCCCACTATAGTTGAAATAAAGGTTAATGTCCAGTTGTGATTAAGTTATCTTGGCGTTACCTAGCCCAAGTACCACTGCTATCTGTAAGCGACCAGCGGGAGCGGCAACGCAGTGCATTGCATCACAAGACCGACCTTATATAGAATCCTGTAGGTTTTGTAGGGGCGGACCTGTGTGTCCGCCCTGCTTCACTGTCTGTGAGCGAGCAACGGGAGCGGTCAAGCCCAGGGGGTTCTGGGCGAAGCCCAGTCCTGTGTCCAGCTTAAAGCTGGTTGCCTAGCCCAGGTGCCATTGGTGGAGGTTCGGTGAGTCGAGGAGCTTCGCCGTGGAGCCGTCGTACACCAGCTTTCCGTGGTGAAGCACCACGGCGCGGGGGGCGACCCGGCGGGCGAAGTCGAGATCGTGGGTGGAGACGATGAGGGTCTGGGGCAGGTCGAGGAGCAGGGTGATGACCTCTCGTCGAGCGGCGGGGTCGAGCATTGCCGTTGGCTCGTCCAGAGCCAGCAGGCTGGGCTTGCAGGCGAGTACCGCTGCCAGTGCCAGCCTGCGCTGTTCTCCGTAAGATAGGGAGAAGGGTGGCTGATCGGTTTTCTTGTCGAGCCGCGCCCAGCGGAGCCAACGTTCTACCTCGGTGGTGACCTCCTCCTCGGCGCGGTTCTGACAGAGCGGCCCGTAGGCAACCTCCTCTTGACAGTTGGGGGAGAAGAGCATCTCGCCGGGGTTTTGGAAGACGAAGCCGACCCGGCGGCGAACCTCCTTCGGCTGGCGCAGGGCCTCGATCCCGTCAACGAGGAGGCTGCCCCGATAGCGAATCACCGCCGTCAGGCAGAGCAACAGGGTACTCTTGCCGGCTCCGTTACCACCGAGGATCGCCAGCCGCTCACCAGCAGCGAGGCTCAGGGAAACCTCCGCCAGGGCGGGATGCCCGTCGGCGTAGGTATAGGAAAGCCTGTCAACTTCAACACGAGAAGCCGTCAATGTTAGTGAAGATACAGCCACAGCGTTACTCCTCCGGCGAGGGCGCAGTTGAATACGAAGAGCCAGTCCCCCAGGCGGGCTGGTTTTCCTTTTGTGAAGCGGTGGGAGCCATCGCCCCGCAGGCGCATTGCCACGAAGAGACGGTCAGCTCGCCCAAGGCTCCGGCGGAAGAGGCGGCTGACCGCTCCGCCCATAGAACGCCGACGTACCTTACGGGGAGCATCGAAGCTGCGCAATCGGATCGCCCGCTGGCGACGACGAGCCTCGGACTGCAACAGGTGCAGCTGGAGCCACGCCACCGAGAACAACGCGACGATGACACGAGGCAGGCGGAGGCGATCCAGAGCGACGATTACCGTTCCCGGTCCTATTGTCGCCATCACCGATGCCAGGGTCAGCAGAGCCAGCAGCCCACGACCCAGTACCGTACTCCAGAGCCGCAGCCCGTCGGCATAGATCGATAGTCCGAGGATGTTGCCGACGATCTCTCCGACCCCGAAGAAGGGCAGCCCCGCCGTGATGAGTACCAGCACCGGCAGGCTCCGGGAGAGCAGGCGCAGCGTAGCTTTGGGGCGGGGGCGAAGCTGAAGCCAGATGACTATAAGCAGCCCGCCCTGCCAGAGCAGCCCGAAGAGGCTCTTCGCTGGCAGAGCCGCCACGGCGATGGTGAAAAGAAGACCGCCCGCCAGAGCAAATCGGGGGCGAGGTCGGTCTCCATAAACAAACCCAGAGCCGTGTTTCGGGGCGCAGCTCACTTATCAAAACCTTTGAATACAATAAGATTTGACATCATTTTTTGAATACGCTACTGGTAGGGGCGTATTGCAATACGCCCCTACGGTCGGGTGTACAACGGGGGCAATACCTGTACTCCCTCTCCCATCTGGGGTGAGGGGCAGTCCGGAAAAAGTATCATTTTGCAACAGTCTCCCCTTATCTTATCATCAAAACCACGCAAGATTTTGAGACAAGTGGCTTTAGCCCCTTGCAAAGCTGAAAGGCACTACAACCTTAAAATAACAGGGAGAGCTGGTTTTGCAAAGGTCTCTACTTCTCTTTCTTCCGAAAAATCATGTAGAAGATACCGATGACCGCTGCGGTGGCTCCGAGGAAACCGAGGAGAATCAACAGTAGCCCGATAGAGCCGATGAAGTTCATGAAGATAGCGAAGAAGAGGGCAGCTGCTCCCCCGAGACCCAAGACCAGAGTCAACGGTCCGCAGACGAGGAATACCAACGCCTTGAGCAGCCCCGGCATCTCCGAATCAAAGGAGGAGAGGAACGCCATCATCGTGTTCGCGGCGAGGTATAGCAGCGGCAGCAGAGCCAGCAGCACCAAGGATTGAGTGAAGGTGCCGACCTTGACAATATCCCAGATAACGTCGGATCCTGCTCCCGACGCACCGAGGTTCATAATGGCGTGGACGCTCTCGCTGTAACCTCCGGTAAACCAACTGGTTACCCAGGGCAGCCCAATGTAAAACCACGCCAGCAGTGCCAGCTTGCCCAGAGCGATGCCGATGTCCCGGGACATGAAGATGTGCTTCTTCTTCTCCGGCACGGCGATGATCGTCGAGGGCAGCCCCAGGAAGAGCAGCCCGATAACCGCCGCCAGCCCGCTCACGCTCAGCCGAACCCAGAGGACGGTGTGGATGCCGGGGAGCTTGAGCCAGTCGAAGGCGAACCACGCCAGCAGCCCAAAGCCTAACGCTCCGAGCAGTCCCAACAACGGGACAAACCCGGCGAGGGTATATTTTGGTTCAGTGTCGTCAAACATCACAAACTCCGATAGGGTTAATTGCGGTTTCGTAGGGGCAACCCCCCGTGGTTGCCCTTTTCCCATCATCGGGCAGGCACAGGGGCCTGCCCCTACAGACAGCTACATCTGCATCGCCAGCTCCCGTGCCGTTGCCCGTCCGGCATCCAGAGCAAAACGCACCTCGTCCAGTGTGCTGTAGTCGGCTGCGCCGAGTCGTTCGATCACGAGTTCAAGCAGTCGGGGGATGTCGGTGAACGCCAGCTCCCCTTTGAGGAATAGCTCTACTGCCACCTCGTCGGCGGCAGAGAGGTGCGCCGGGGCGAGTCCTCCTGCCTGCCAGGCTTCCCTTGCCAGCCGCAGCGAGGGGAACAGCTCCTCGTTGGGGGCGTGGAAATCGAGGCGGTTCCGCTCCAGTAGATTGAGCTTCGGCACCGGACCTGATGAACGCCGGGGCCAGGTGAGGGCGTACTGAATCGGCAGCAGCATCTCCGGCTCGCCGAGCTGCGCCAGCACCGAGCCGTCCACGAACTCCACCAGACTGTGGACGACGGACTGAGGGTGAACGACGACATCAACCCGGGGGATGCCGAAGAGCCAGTGCGCCTCGATCAGCTCCAGTCCCTTGTTGAAGAGGGTGGCGGAGTCGATGGTAATCTTCGCCCCCATCGTCCAGTTGGGGTGCTTCAGGGCCTGCGCCGGGGTGATGCCTTCGAGGCTGCTCCGCTCCCGGAACGGTCCGCCGGAGGCGGTGAGGATCAGCCGCTCCACCTCGCTCTTCGGATGGTCGGTCAGGCACTGGAAGATCGCCGAATGCTCGGAATCCACGGGGAGGAGCTTGACTCCGGCTTTTTTCACCGCATCGGTAAAGAGGCTGCCCGCTGCGACCAAGACCTCTTTGTTGGCGAGGGCGATGTCCTTCCCGGCAAGGATGGCGGCATGGGTCGGCTCCAGCCCAACGGAACCGGAGCTGGCGGCGACGAAGGTGTCGGCTTCGGCGAGTCGTGCCAGAGCGAGGAGACCCTCGTCTCCTGCGAGGACTTCAGTATCGTAACCCTCTGCCCGCACCCGCTGGCGGAGTCTGTCTGCCGCAGCTTCGTCGTAAAGCACGGCAAGGCGGG